>CAIYXG010000541.1 GCA_903930035.1 uncultured Actinomycetes bacterium
CGACCCGGCCGGCGCGCTCGACCGGGTGGCAGCCGCGCGGGCGCTCCTGTCGGAGGTGCCCGACGCCGAGCTCCTTCCTTGCGTGGTCGCCCGCCTCGAGGGCAGTGCGCTCCACTCGGTCGGCCGGACAGCCGATGCCGCCCGTGCGTTCGCCGACGCAGGTGCGGCTGCCCGGACGCTCGGCTTCCAGTACGAGGAAGCGCTCGCCGAGCTGGGACTCGCCGCGTGCGGCGACGAGCCGAGGGCCCGGCGGGAAAGGGCGCAGCAGGTCTTCGACCGGCTCGGCGTCCAGGCGCCGCCGCCGTCGCTCCCCGTCCCTGCGTCGGGAGGGCCGCAGGGCGGCACGGCCTGAGATTCCGGGGCCGCGCCTAGACGTCGGGCCCTTCTGCCCGTACCGTTACCGGCAGTCTGTCGAGGGCTGCGTTGGGAGCGAGAGTGGGTCAGAGCGGCAAGTTCCGCAGCACGGTCGGTGCTGTGTCGGTGGCGGTCGTCGTGCTGCTCGTCTCGGCCTGCGCCCCGATGCAGCCGCCCGACCAGACCACGACCACCACGACGCCCAACGGGTCGACCACCACGACCTCCCCCAACGGCTCCACGACGACCACCACGACCGTCCCTGAGCCCAACGCCCCGTACTTCGTCGAGTCGGCCGCCCGCGCCTCGGTCGGTCTGGACGGCGCGGCGCCGAACGGCGCCGACATCGGTGTCGAGGGCGTGTCGTCGAGCGCCGACGGCCGGTACACGGTCTTCCTCTCCGACGCCTCCAACCTGGTCGCCGAGGACACGAACGGCGTCGCCGACGTGTTCGTGCGCGACAACCGTGACGGCAGGACCCGCCGTCTGAACGTGGGCCCCCAGGGCCAGCAGTCGAACGGCTCGGTGGTCCGGCGGGGGGTGCCGGCGTCCGTCTGCCCGCAGTGCCCCCCGGACGTGACGCCGGTGGCGCCGGTCATCTCGTCGGACGGCCGCTACGTGGCGTTCCTGACCACCGCCACCAACCTGACCGCGATCGACCCCCACCCCGGGACCGACGTCTACGTGCTCGACCGTGACACCGACGACGACGGCACGTTCGACGAGCCCGGTGCCACCCGCTACCGGATCGTCAACCGGGCGGCAGAGTTCGGCCAGCCGGTGACGCAGCTGCGGTCGGAGGGCGACGTCTACAGCCTCTCGATGTCGGCGGACGGCCGGTTCGTGGCGTTCTCGTCGACCGACCCGTTCATGTCGCCGGACGACCCCAACTTCGACGGTCCCGACGTCTTCGTGCGCGACCGGGACGCCGACGGCAACGGCGAGCTCGACGACCAGCGGGGCGAGGAGACCACCAGGGTCTCGGTCCCGACGCAGGCCCTCGACCCGGAGACCCGGTCGTTCGCCGTCGGCAGCCAGATCAGTGCCGACGGCCGGTTCGTCTTCTTCCAGTCCGACCGCGTCCTGGACGGCTCGCTGAACCTGCAGCCGGGTGTGGTGCGGCAGTGGGTCCGCGACCGTGACCCGTCCGGCACCGGTCAGTTCGGCCGTGAGGGCACGACCTCGCTCCTCTCGCTGCTCGAGGACGGCGCACCGGCCGAGAACCTGGTGGGGTTCCCGAACCTGACCACGATCAGCCCCAGCGGCCGCTATGCGTCGTTCTTCACGGACGACGGCCAGCGCACGGGCTGGTGCCGCCTGGACCGGGACGCCGACGAGAACGGCGTCTACGACGAGTTCGGGGTCCTCAACCCCGACACCAAGCAGCTGGCAGTGGCGCGCGAGTGCTTTGACCGGAGCCCTGCCGACCTGGCGCTCGGCCCGCCTGCCCTGGCCGACAACGGCACGGTGGCGTTCCAGGAGAAGGTCAGCGAGAACTCCTCCGACACGCGGGTCGTGGTGGTGGGCAAGGGCGGGCGCACCGACCTGCTCCCGGGTGAGGCGTTCGGCCCGCAGACACCGCCTCCTGGCTTCCGGCGCATGTCGCTGTCGCCCGACGGCCAGCGGCTGTCGCTGCTCACCCGCCAGGAGATCGCCGGGGTCAAGCCCGGTCCGCGCTGGGAGGGGGTGCTCGTCAACTTCCGCCCGCCCCGCGTGCAGGGCGTCGGCGTCACGGTGATCGCCGGCGACCGCCAGGGCGGCATCTTCCGTCCGGGCATCACGTCGATCCAGTACCCGAACATCCCCTACGAGAGCCTGCGGGAGATCGATCCCGAGGGTGAGACGGCGCCGCTGGCCCGGCGCAGCCCGCTGGCCCGGCGCAGCCCGCTGGCCCGGCGCAGCCCGCTGGCCCGTCGTTCGCCGCTGGCCCGTCGTAGCCCGCTGTCGTTCGTGACCCTGGACTACCCCGGCGGCTGGGACGCCCTCCTGGCCGGGACCCCGCTCGCCGGTCGTCCGGTCCAGGCCATCACCCTGGAAGAGTTCCTCAACCTCTTTGACACCTGCGGGGCCTCTGCGCCGCCCTACCCGCAGATCTGCGCCCTCACGATGGACCAGGTCGACTTCTTCGAGGGGACTGCGCTCGCGGACGCGTCACCGGCAGCCATCCTGCTCGGCGCTACGCCGCTCACTTCCCTGGTGGTGTCGGGCAACCCGTGGTGCACGACGCTCACCAACGTGACCGGCGGCCC
>CAIYXG010000542.1 GCA_903930035.1 uncultured Actinomycetes bacterium
CCTCGTCGCGTCAGCGGACGAAGTCGGCGAGCGCCGTGGCCAGGCCGAGTGCGAACCGGCGGTAGCCGTCCGGGTCCCGGTACTGGCGTCCGACGGCGCGCAGGCGCCCCTTGCGGTCGTGGACGATGGCGCTGCGCGCCGCCAGGTGCTGTGCTCCCAGGTGCAGGCGCAGGTGTGAGTCGCCCGTGTCGAGGTCGGTCGCCTCGAGCCGCTTGGAGATCTCGTGCAGGTGGGCCAGGTAGTACTCCGCCCGGCCCTCCTTCTCCTGGTGGTTGGCCACGAACTGGCCGGCGTGCAGGGCCAGGCGCGGGGTGCCGCGGCGCAGCCGGAACGCCGGGATGCCGATCTGCTGGCCGGGGTGGATCCGGTACTCGATGAGCCGCTCGGGGATGGTCATCACCGGTCCCACCGCGGCGGCGACCAGCGAGATCCAGCGGTCGTACATGATGTCGCCGAGCGCCGGGTGCACGGCCGCCGGCATGGGGACGACGGCGGGCACCAGCTCGCGGCGGAAGACCATCGTGCACCCCGACACGACCTGCCGGCCGAGCATCGGGCCGAACGGGTCCAGCGCCATCTGGCGCCAGACGCTGGGGGAGAAGCCCGAGACCCGCCAGCGCGAGCCGCCGATCTGCCGGCCCTCGGCGTCGATCAGCACGGCGTCGGAGAACGCCATGAGCACCTCGGGCTCACGGGCCATCCGGTTGGCCATCACGGCGATCTTGTCGGGCCGCCACCGGTCGTCCTGGTCGGCGATCGCGATCAGGTCGCCCGTCGAGCGGACGATCCCCTCCTCGAAGTTGGGGCTGGTGCCCACGTGGTAGGGCTGCTCGACGACCTGCACGGGGAACGGTGCCCGTCGGGCGAAGGCCCGCAGCAGCTCCTGCGTCCCGTCGGTGGAGGCGTCGTCGACGACCACGAGCTCGTCCGGCAGCTGGGTCTGGGTGACCAGGCTGTCGAGCTGTTCGTCGAGGAACTCGACGCCGTTGAACGTGGCCATCACGACGGAGACGGTCTCGGTCCGCGGCGGCTCCGCGCCGACGATGTGTCCCCCGTCCGTCATGGTGCGTCGAGCATACCGGCCACCGGCCGGTCGGCCCGCGGGGGCCGGCATGCCGACCATCTTTTGATCGGCCCACCCGCCTGAGTAGTCTCCGGGCCGATGTCGAACCCCCTGAGCGACCTCCTTCGTTCCTACCTGACGGTGGGGCTCTTCGCCTCGCTCGGGTTCGTCCTCGTCGGTCTGCTCCTGTTCCTGTCCTGGCTGGTCCGACCGTCGCGGCCGCAGGCGCAGAAGTACATCTCCTACGAGTCGGGCGTGGACCCGGTCGGCGACATGTGGTCGCAGAGCCAGGTCCGCTACTACATCTTCGCCCTGCTCTTCGTGATGTTCGACGTGGAGGCGGTCTTCATCTTCCCGTGGGCCACCCGCGTCGAGATCTACGGCGTGTTCGGCCTGGTGGAGATGCTCATCTTCATCGGGATCCTGCTGCTGGGCCTGGTGTACGCCTGGCGCAAGGGGGTGCTCCGGTGGGCCTAG
>CAIYXG010000543.1 GCA_903930035.1 uncultured Actinomycetes bacterium
GGCGGGCCTCGTCGCTCATCACGTAGCGGAGCAGCTGCTTGAGGAGCGGCTCGGTCGTCATCATGTGCATGAAGCCGAAGGCCGCCAGGGCCAGGCCCTCGACCATGATCTGCATGCCCAGGTAGGTCATGTCCCACCGGCTGTCGGCGACGATGTCGTCGAGGAGCAGCTTCAGGTGGGCGTTCACCGGGTAGTGGCCGGACAGCTTGGTGTCCAGGTACTTGGCGAAGACCTCGACGTGCCGGGCCTCGTCCATCACCTGGGTCGACGCGTAGTACTTCGCGTCGATCCACGGGACCGTCTCGACGATCTTGGCGGTGCACACGAGCGCACCCTGCTCGCCGTGCATGAACTGCGACAGCATCCAGTTCTGCGACTCGACGCCGAGCTGCAGCCACTCCTTGTCGCCCCACGACTCGAACGGGGTGCCGGCGGTGTCGAACCCGGCGACGCCCTGCCCCATGCCCATGGCCTCCTGGTTGGCCATCACGACGGCCTCCTGGTCGACCTCGGTGTCCCAGGGCAGGTCGGTCTCGCCGTTCCACATGGAGACCTTGGACTTCTCGTAGAGCTTCTCGAGGGGCGGGCGGGCGCCCTTCTCGTAGTCCCACGTGAAGATGGTCTCGGCGTTGTTCTTCACCGCCGAGATGACCTCGCCGCGGTCGACGGTCGACACGGCCAGGATCGACTCCAGGTCGTTGACGTCCTGGCGGCCGATCATCTCCTCGTTGGACGCCATCTCGATGGCGGCCTCCAGGATCTTGTGCTCGTCGTTCTCGATGCTCATCTGGGGGTCTCTCCTTGGGTGGGGTTCGTGGGTGAAGGTCGGGGTCGGGTACGGGCGGGTCAGCCGGCCGGCTCGAAGCCGGGCAGGAAGTAGGTCGTCACCAGGTGCCGCGACGTGGCGGGGTCGGCCAGCGACACCGAGCCGTCGGGGTCCAGCAGGTACGAGGCGACTGTGCGGGCGGCCCAGACCGCGGCCTGGCCGACGCGGGCAGGGTCGACGAGGAAGGGCTCGAGGGCCGGGCCGACCCCGGCGCCCACGGCGGCCAGGAGCCGGTCGAGGCCGCCGAGCGCCAGCTGGGCGTCGACGACGGCCTGCTCGTGCTCCATGAGGAACGCCAGCATCTCGTCGTCGGCCAGGAGGCTGGTCGACACGACGAGGAACGACGTGAGGGCGCCGGCCAGGTCGGGGGCCGCGGCCACTGCCAGGGAGACCTGCTCGACCAGGTCGGTGACCATCGCGAGCGCCCCGGCCTCGACCATCGACGACTTACCGCCGGGGAAGAGCCGGTAGACGGTGGCCCGGGACAGCCCGGCCGCGCGGGCGACGTCCTCGACCGTGGTCTTCTGGACGCCCCAGCGGAGCACGCAGTCCTGGAGCGCCTCGAGGACGCGCGCCTCGGGAGTGAGCTCCTCCGTCCTGTCGGAGAGGTCCCCCCGGACGGTCAGGTCGTGCGCACCGGCAACCGCTGACATCGGGTGAAACAATACGACCCGATTTGTCTCATTGACACCCCACCCCCGTGTGACATCTGTCAGCCGGGCAGGACGATGCCCCCGACGAACTGGGTCCGCACGAGCTCCCGCACGGCCGCGTGGTCGGTCAGGTCGCGGCCCACGGGCGCAGAGAGCACCGAGAGCACCATCCGGGTCAGGTAGTCGGCCGCCCCGGCCAGGTCGGTCCCGGGGCGCAGCCGGCCCGCCGCGTCCTCCCGCTCCAGGAGGCTGCGCAGGTAGGAGCGGATCACCTCGTGGACCAGCGGCTCCGAGGGCCGCAGCGCGGTCGCCAGCTCGGCCACCTCGTCCTCGCCCAGGTTGGCCATGATCGGCGAGCGGCGGATCAGCTCGGCCCCGGTCACGATGCCGGCGGTGAGCCGGTCCTCGAGCGTGGCCTCGGCCTCGATACCGACCGCCACCCGGGCCCAGAAGCGCGCCACCTCCCAGGTCGCGGCCTCCTGCACGAGCTGGTCGCGCCCCCCGGGGAACTGCCGGTAGATCGTGGCCCGGGACAGCGCCGCCTCGGTCGCCACGTCCTCCAGCGAGAACCGCTGCACGCCGCTGCGCGCCGCGCAGCGGACCGCCGCCGCCAGGATCCGCTCGCGCGGCCCGGGGGCCCCGTCGCTCACGGCCCGCCGTCCGGGAGGTCGGTCACCGGGACCTGCTCGCCGCGGGCGCGGTTCCTGGCGACCCGGCGCAGGATCAGCGGGTACCCGACGGCGGCGATGGTCGCGAAGATCCACCACTGCACCATGTAGGAGAAGTTCTGGCTGGCGTCCGGGGGGTCGAACTGGGCCGGCTGCGGGAGCGCGTCCGGCTGCGGCGGCACCTGGCCGTCGAGCAGGACCCACGCCGGCGACAGCGAGCCGGCGAACTGCGCGTCGAGGCGCGGCAGGTCCACGCGCGAGAGCTGCTCGACCCGGCCCGTCGTCGGGTCGGAGGTGCCCAGCGTCCTCCGCACCTGCGTGGGCTGGACCGTGCCCGTCACGGCGACCTCGCCGGGCGGCGGGGCGGCCAGCCGCTGGCCGGGCCCCTTCTCGGCGACGGACAGCGGCACCCACCCGCGCACCACGGCGACCGCCGGGCCGTCGGGGCGGACGAGCGGCGTGAGCACCCAGCCGCCGGGCGCGCCGCCCTGGGACCGGTTGCGCACGACGACCTCGTCGGCGACCGAGTAGGTGCCCACCACCACGACCCGGCGGTACTCGTACGCGACCGGGAACTCCGTGGCGCCGTCGGGGACGAGCGACGCGAAGGGCACCGCGCGGTCGTTGGCCTTCTGCTCGATGGCGGCGGCCTGGGAGGCCCGGAGGTCCCAGCGCGACTTCTGCCACAGGCCGAGCACCACCATGGACGCCACGGCCAATACCACCAGGACGTGGCTCAGGATCCAGAGGGGCCGTCGGAGGAAGTCGTACACGGGGGGTCAGGCGGTGGGCAGCACGTGGTCGGCGAACCGGTCGCGCAGGTCCTTCTTGGAGAACTTGCCGACGCTCGTCTTGGGCACCTCGTCGATGAACACGACGTCGTCGGGGGTCCACCACCGCGCGATGCGCCCGTCGAGGAACTCGAGCACCTCGTCCTTGGTGAGCGTCTCGCCCGGCCTCACCACCACGCACGCCAGCGGGCGCTCCGACCACTTGGGGTGGGGCACGCCGATCACTGCGGCCTCGGCCACCTTGGGGTGGGCCATGATCTCGTTCTCGAGCTCCACCGACGAGATCCACTCGCCGCCCGACTTCACGACGTCCTTGGTGCGGTCCACGATGCGGACGTAGCCCTCGGGGGTCATGACGGCGACGTCACCGGTCCTGAGCCACCCGTCGTCGGTGAAGGACTCGGCCGACCGCTCGTCGTCGTAGTAGGTGGCCGTGATCCAGGGGCCGGCCGCCTGCAGCTCGCCGCGCGACTCGCCGTCCCACGGCGCCGGCTCGCCGGTGGCCTGGTCCACGATGCGCAGGTCCACCCCCAGCACGGCCGGGCCCTGGCAGGCGCGCAGGTCGGCGAGCTCGTCCTCGGACCGTCCGGCCAGGCCGGAACGGACGACCGCCACCGACGCGATGGGGCTGGTCTCGGTCATGCCCCAGGCCTGCAGGATGGGCATGCCGGTCGCCGCACGGTAGGCCTCCGAGAGGGCCTTCGGGACCGCCGAGCCGCCGCACGGGATGGCACGGAGCGACGACACGTCCCGGCCGCCGAGCTCGTCGAGCACGCCCATCCAGATGGTCGGCACGCCGGCCGCGACGGTGACCCGTTCGGCCTCGATCAGGTCCACCAGCGCACCGGGCGAGAGGTCGGGCCCGGGCAGCACGAGCGAGGCACCGGTGGCCACGCCGGCGTGGGCCAGGCCCCAGGCGTTGGCGTGGAACATCGGGACCACCGGCATGACCACGTCCTGCTCGGTGACGCCCACCGAGTCGGCGAACAGCATCGCCAGCGTGTGCAGGTAGGTCGAGCGGTGCGTGTAGACGACGCCCTTCGGGTTGCCCGTCGTGCCCGACGTGTAGCACATCGACGCGGCCCGCCACTCGTCGTCGACCCGGAACTCCGCCGGCGGCCCGTCGGCGACCAGCGCCTCGTACTCCAGCACCTCGACGCCGTCGAAGGTGGGGAGCTCGTGGCCGGGCCCGGCGTCCTCCATCACCACCAGGTAGCGGACGGACGTGAAGGTCGGGACGAGCGGGGCGAGCAGGCCGAGCAGCGACCGGTCGACGAAGACCACCTCGTCCTCGGCGTGGTTCACGATGTAGGTGACCTGCTCGGGGAACAGGCGGATGTTGAGCGTGTGGAGCACGCGCCCGCTGCACGGTGCGGCGAAGTACAGCTCCAGGTGCCGGGCCGTGTTCCAGGCAAAGGTGGCGACGCGGCCGTCGGCCGAGATGCCGAGCCGGTCGAGCGCCGAGCCCAGGCGCCGGGTGCGGTCCGCCCACTCGCCGTACGTGGTCCTCTCCGTCCCGGCCGGCGTGCCGGTGACGATCTCCTTGTCGGCGAAGTACCGCTCCGCCCGCTCGAAGAAGTGGACGAGGGTGAGCGGTCGGTCCTGCATGGTGCCGAGCATGTGGGTCCCCTGGTTCTCTGGGCGGGTACGGCGAGGCCGGTCGGCACGGACGTGCCGGTACGCTGCGCAGCCTACGCAGGCCACCATGAACGACGAACCCGACCCCGACTCCCCCACGAACGGCCTCCCGACGGTCCCCGACCCGCTCGCGCCGCCGTCGACGACCCATCCCCGCTGGGTGCTGCCGCTGGTCGGCACGCTCATCGTGGCGCTGGTCGTGAGCGCCAACGTCGGCAACGCCCTGTGGGCCAAGTTCACCGGCCGGTGGGACCTGCCGCTGGCGCTGCTCGCCCTGAACTCGTCGAACCGCTACCTGCTGCTGACCACGCCGCTCACCGACCTGCTGCCCTTCGTGGCGGTGAGCACGACCCGGCTGCTGCTGCCGGACCCGCTCTTCTACCTGCTGGGCTACCTGTACCGGGGCAGGGCGCTGCACTGGGCCCGGCGGGTGTTCCCCGGCATGGACCCGTTGTTCGACCAGTTCGAGGCCGACGTCGGCGGGTTCCGTCGCATCCTCGACGTCATGGTCGTGGTCGCCCCCAACAACCCGGTCTGCCTGCTCGCGGGCGTGGCCGCCATGCCCGTGCGCAGGTTCGTGGTGCTCAACGTGGTGGGCACGCTCGGCCGCGTGCTGCTCATGCGGGCGCTCGGCACGGCGTTCTCCACCACCATCACGGACTTCGTGGACGACGTCGTGGCGCCCTACCAGAAGTGGTTCACCATCGTGTCCGTGGCGCTGGTCGTGGTCTACCTCGTGTACCAGACGGTGGGCGGCAAGGGCCTGATCGGCGGCGTCGAGGAGCTCGAGGAAGAGCTGGGCGACTAGTAGGGCACCTGGGAGCCGGGCGGCCGTCCGGTCAGATGCCGAGCAGGTGCTCCAGGCCGACGGTGACGCCGGGCCGGTCGCCCACGTGCTTGACGGCCAGGACCACCCCCGGCATGAACGACTCGCGCGTCATGGCGTCGTGGCGGAGGGTCAGCACCTGTCCGCCCGAGCCGAACATGACCTCCTGGTGGGCGACCAGGCCCCGGAGACGGATCGAGTGCACCGGTACGCCGGCGGGCCCCTTGGCCCCCACGGCGCCCGGGAGCAGCTCCTTGGTCGTCGGGTCGGGCAGCCAGTCGTCCGACGCCGCCGCGATGCGGGCCACGGTCTCCATGGCGGTGCCCGACGGCGCGTCGATCTTGTGCTCGTGGTGGAGCTCGACCACGGCGACGGACTCGAACCACGGGGCGGCCAGCTCGGCGAAGCGCATCATGAGCACGGCCCCGATGGCGAAGTTGGAGGCGACCAGCAGGCTGGACCGGTCGAACTGGCCCTCGAGGGCGGTCAGGTCCTCGGGCGTCAGGCCGCTCGTCCCGACCACCACGTGGACCCCGGCGGCGGCGAGCACAGGAAGGTGGGCGCGGACGACGTCGATGTTCGTGAAGTCGACCACGACCTGCGGCGCCACCGCGACGAGCGCCTCGACGTCGGCGAGGACGCGCAGGTCGGAGTCGACCTGCGCCACCTGACGGAGGTCCAGCCCCTGGTGGTGGGGGTCGACCGCGGCGACGAGCTCCAGGCCGGGGTCGGCGACGACGGCCCGGCACACCTCCGACCCCATGCGCCCGCCCGCGCCCAGCACTCCGACCGTGATGCTCATGGGCGGCACACTAGGACCTCCGGCGACCGCGACCGGCAGCGGATCACGGCTGCTCGAAGAGGTCCCTGCGGGGCTCGTCGAGGTAGACGGGCTCGCGGTCGCCGTCGAACGCCCGGATGGCCTCGGGGAGGTTGTCGGTGAAGCCGGCCATGAGCTGGTTGCGGTCCTCGAACTCGATGGCGGCGTCGAGGCTGGAGATCTCGAGCTCGGTCCAGAGCGTGGACTTCGTGGCCTCGAGGCCGTGGTGGGAGTAGCGCGACATCGACGCCGCCATCTCCAGCGCCTCGTCGAGCACCTGCCCGTGGGGCACGACGCGCGACACCAGGCCCATGCGCAGGGCCTCGTCGGCGTCGACCCTCCGGCCGGTGAGCAGCAGGTCGTTGGAGTTGGCCGACCCGATGAGCCGGGGCAGGAGCCAGCCCGCACCCATCTCGGCAGAGGAGAGCCCGTTCACGATCCCGGTCGCGTTGAACACGGCGCGCTCCGACGCGATC
This sequence comes from uncultured Actinomycetes bacterium, assembly GCA_903930035.1. Taxonomy (GTDB): domain Bacteria; phylum Actinomycetota; class Acidimicrobiia; order Acidimicrobiales; family Microtrichaceae; genus CAJANQ01. Next base: position 6,699 of record CAIYXG010000543.1, read on the forward strand.
CGCAGGTCGCAGCCGAGCGAGAGGCACATGCCGCCGCCGAACGCCACGCCGTTGACGGCCGCGACCACGGGCTGCGGGATGGACCGCAGCCGCTTGGTGAGCTGCGAGTAGATCCGCATGGACCGGGTGGCGATGCGGTGCACCGACAGGTGGTCGATGTTCGGGATGATCCCGTAGTCCTTCAGGTCGAGCCCCGAGCAGAAGGCGTCGCCCGCCCCGGTCAGCACGACGACGCGCGCCAGGTTGTCCTGCCCGACCCGGGCCAGGACGTCGTCCAGCTCGACGGCCAGCTCGATGGACAGCGCGTTGAGCCGCTCAGGACGGTTCAGCCGGACGACCCGGACCGTCTCGCCCACCTGCTCCAGCTCCACCAGCCCTGGACCGCCACCCGTGTTGTCCGGCACCTCGCACCCCCGTCCACGCCACAGTGCACACCCGGCGCCGTGACGCGCCGTACCGTACCGGGCGTGGACGGCACCCCCACCACTCCCGAGCAGTCCGGCGCCGCGCTCCTGGTGCGCGTGTCGGGGCCGGACCGCCCCGGCATCACGACCGACCTCATGGACGTGCTGGACCTCTCGGGCGTCACCGTCCAGGACCTGGAGCAGGTGCTGGTCCGCGGCCACCTGACGCTGGCGGCGGTCGTCGAGGCCGGGCCGGGCGAGGCCGCCGACCCCGGCCGGCTGCAGGCCGACCTGGCGCTGTTCGCGGAGCGGCACCGGCTGTCGGTGGAGGTGGCCCCGGTGCCTGCGTCGGGGACCGAGCACCGTCGCGTCGACGCGGTCGTGGTGCTCGGCCACGACCTCGAGACGGCCCTCTCCCCCACCGAGCTCGGCGACGTCGCCGGCGCGGTGGCCGCCGCCGGCGGCAACATCGACCGCATCGTGCGGCTGGCCCGCTACCCCGTCTACGCCTACGAGTTCCGCGTCACCGGCGCCGACCCGGTGGCCCTCCGGCAGCACGTCGCCGAGGCGGCGGCCGCACACCGGCTCGACACCGCCATCCAGGCCGAGGGGCTGGGGCGGCGGGCCAAGCGCCTGGTCATGATGGACGTGGACTCCACGCTGATCTCCGACGAGGTCATCGAGCTGCTCGCCGAGGAGGCGGGCTGCCTGGACGAGGTCCGCGACCTCACCGAGCAGGCCATGGCCGGCGGACTGGACTTCGAGCAGGCACTCCGGCGGCGGGTGGCGCTCCTCGAGGGCCTCGACCTGGCGGCGCTGGACCGCGCCCGTGGCCGCATGTCGCTCACCCCGGGTGCCCGCACGTTCGTCCGCACGCTGAAGCGGCTCGGCTACACGGTCGGTGTCGTCTCGGGCGGCTTCACCCACTTCACCGACCGGCTGGCCGAGGAGCTCGGCCTCGACCATGCCGTGGCCAACGAGCTCGAGGTCGTCGACGGACGCCTGACCGGCCAGGTCCTCGGCCCCGTCGTCGACCGGGCGCGCAAGGCTGAGCTCCTGCGGGAGTTCGCCGAGGCCGAGGGCGTGCCGCTGTCACAGACGGTGGCCGTGGGCGACGGGGCCAACGACCTGGACATGCTGGCGGCGGCCGGGCTGGGGGTGGCGTTCAACGCGAAGCCCGTCGTGCAGGAGGCGGCCGAGGTGGCCGTCAACGTCCCGTTCCTGGACGCGATCCTCTTCCTCCTCGGCGTCACCCGGGACGAGGTCGAGCGGGCCGACGCGAGCAGCTGACGCCGGCGGTCAGACCTTCGTGGCCGTCCCCCGGGGGCCGACCACGGCCAGGACCTCGTCGCCGCCCAGGACCGTGCCCGCCACCCGGCGCACGTCCTCGGGGGTCACGGCACCGAGCCGGGCCAGGTGCTCGGCCACCGGCACCGCACCCCCTCGGAGGCTCTCGGCCGTGCCCAGCCGCAGCATCCGGTTGGACGCGTCCTCCATGGACACCAGGAGCCCGCCCCGGAGGGCGCCGAGCGCCCGCTCGACCTCCTCCTCGGCGGGACCGTCGGCCGCGAGCTGCGCCACCTCGTGGCGCACGACCGACAGCACCTCGCCGGCCTTCCCCGGGCTGGTCGTGCACGACACCGTGAGCGCACCGGCGTCCAGGTGCGAGGTGGCCGACGACGAGATGCCGTAGGCCAGCCCGCGCTCCTCACGGACCTCCTGGAAGAGCCGTGACGACGGCCCGGCCCCCAGCAGCTGGTTGAGCGCCGCGACGGCGAACCGGTCCGGGTGGTCGGCGGGGACGGTGCGCCAGGCCAGCGCCAGGTGCACCAGCTCGACCGGCCGCTCCTCCACCACCCGGGCCACCGTCCGGCCGTCCGGTGCCGCACGCACGGGGCGCTCCCCCGGCGGCCGGCCGCCGAACTGCGCGGCGGTCTGCGCCACCAGGAGGTCGTGGTCCACCATGCCGGCACCGACGACGACCAGGTTGGCCGGCTGGTACCAGCGGTCGAAGAACCCGGCGACCTGGTCGCGGGTGAGCGACGAGATGGTCGCCTCGGTGCCCAAGACCTCGCGACCGAGCGGATGGCCCGGGAACAGCGACTCGAAGAGCCGGATGCCCACCACGTCGTCCGGGTCGTCCTCGACCGCGGCGAGCTCCTCGAGGATCACCTGGCGCTCGGCGTCGACGTCCTCGGCGCGCAGGGCCGGGCCGCCCACCACGTCGAGGAGCAGCGCCGTGCCTTCCTCCACCGCACCAGCGGGCACGCGGGCGTAGAAGACCGTGTGCTCGCTCGCGGTGTAGGCGTTCATCTCGCCGCCGACGGCGTCGACGTCGCACGCGATGGAGCGGGCGTCGCGGTCGGGCGTGCCCTTGAAGAGCAGGTGCTCCAGGAAGTGCGAGGCGCCGGCGAGCGGGCCGGGCTCGTCACGGCCCCCGACGGTCACCCACACCGGCACGGCGGCCGACCGGGCGGCCTCCATGGAGTCGGTGACGACTCGGACACCGTTGGGCAGCACCGTCCTCCGGACGCGCTCGACGGGCGGTGGAACGTCCACCGCCCGTCGGGCAAGGAACCGGTCGGGCCGGCCGGGGACCGGGTCGGTCACCGGCGGCGGCCACCGCCGCGGCCACCACGACCACCGCGGCCGCCGCCTCCGCCGCCGCCACCCCGGACGGGGGCGGGACCGAGGTCGCCGTAGGTCTCGGTGAGCTCGGCGTCGAAGGTCTCCGAGAAGCTCATCTCGGTCCGACCCTCGGCGGAACCGCCGTCGGCTGCGTCGTCGGCGGAGTCGGAGCCAGCGCCCCGATCAGCTTTTGGGGCCGGGGGCTCCGAGTTGGCGAGCGAGAGCGAGATCTTCCCGTTGGGGTCGATGTCGTCCACGCGCACCTCGACGGCGTCGCCCAGGTCCAGGACGTCCTCGACCCTGTCGATCCGCTTGCCCCCACCGATCTTGGAGATGTGGAGCAGGCCGTCGCGGCCGGGGAGGATGTTCACGAACGCACCGAACTTGGTGATGTTCACGCCACGGCCGTCGTAGACGGCGCCGACGTCGGCGGTCGGCGGGTCGAGGATCAGCTTGATCTGGCGCTCGGCCTCGTTCACCGCACCCATGTCGGCCGAGGCGATGGACACGATGCCCACCAGGCCGTCGTCGTCGACGGAGATGTCGGCGCCGGTCTCGCCCTGGATGGCGTTGATGACCTTGCCCTTCGGGCCGATGACCTCGCCGATCTTGTCGGCGGGGATCTCGAAGCTGATGATCTTCGGGGCGGACTCGGCCACCTCGTCGCGCGGGGCGGCGATGGCGCCGGCCATGACCTCGAGGATCTGCAGCCGGGCGTCCTTGGCCTGGTTCAGGGCGGCGGCGAGCACGTCGGCGGGGATGCCGTCGATCTTCGTGTCGAGCTGGAGCGCCGTCACGAAGTCGGCCGTGCCGGCGACCTTGAAGTCCATGTCGCCGAACGCGTCCTCGGCACCGAGGATGTCGGTCAGCGTCGTGTACTTGCCCTCGGCGTGGACGAGGCCCATGGCGATGCCGGCGACCGGCGCCTTGATCGGCACGCCGGCATCCATGAGGGACAGGGTCGACGAGCAGACCGAGGCCATCGAGGTCGAGCCGTTGGAGCTCAGGACCTCGGACACCAGGCGCAGCGTGTAGGGGAACTCCTCGAGCGAGGGGATCACCGGGAACAGCGCACGCTCGGCCAGCGCACCGTGGCCGATCTCACGACGCTTGGGGCCGCGCATGAAGCCGGTCTCGCCGGTCGAGAACGGCGGGAAGTTGTAGTGGTGCAGGTAGCGCTTGCGCGACACCGGGTCGATGCCGTCGATCATCTGGTCCATCTTCTTCATCCCGAGGGTGGTGAAGTTCAGGACCTGGGTCTCGCCACGCTGGAAGAGGCCGGTGCCGTGCGCCGTCGGGAGCAGGCCGACCTCGGCCGAGAGCGGCCGGATGTCGGTCGGGGTCCGGCCGTCGATGCGGGCCCCCTCGTTGACGATCCGGGACCGGACCGTCTCCTTGGACAGGGCCTTGAAGGCGGCGCCGGTCTGCTTGGTGACGAGCGCCTCGTTGCCGTCGTCACCGACGACCTTGGGGACGACCACCTCGAGGACCTCCGCCTTGAGGGCGGACTCGGCGGCGGTGCGCTCGGCCTTGTCGGCGATCTGCATGACGGCACCGATCTTGGCGCCGGCCACGTCCTTGACCGCTGCGGCGATCTCGTCGGTGTAGTCCACCTGGACGTCGTAGGTCATCGGCGTGATCGGGCCCTTGGCGGCCACGACCTGCTCGACGAGCTGGCGCTGGAGCGCGATCTGCTCCTTGA
>CAIYXG010000544.1 GCA_903930035.1 uncultured Actinomycetes bacterium
CGCTGCACCACGCGCCCGACGACGTCGGCGCCGGCGGTGTCGACCAGGAGCGCCAGCTCGTCGAGCGACGCCTCGACGGCCTCGTCGTCGTAGGGAGGCCGGCTGACCCCGACCAGCACGATCCGCTCCCGGAAGGTCCGCTCGATGAACGCCGACGTCTCGCCGCCGAACTCGCCGAAGCCGCCGCGGTGGCTCTCGGGCGGGGACGGGCGTCCGTCGGTGCCGGTCACGGCACCACCACGTCGGCGACGAACTCCGTGGGGCCCGTCAGGAACGCGTGCCCGTCGACCAGCTCGACGGTGGCGGCGCCACCGGGCATGACCACCTCGACGGTGGACCCGGTCAGTCCCCAGCCGTGCACCACCGACGCGGCGGCGGTGGCGCCCGACCCGCACGCCTGCGTGATGCCGGCACCGCGCTCCCACACGCGCAGCTCGACCGTGTCCCCCCTGGTCGCGACGACGTGGACGTTGACGCCGTCGGCGAACGCGTGCTCGAGGCGCGGCCCGACCGAGTCCAGCTCCACTGCGGCGGGGTCCTCGACCAGCAGGACCAGGTGCGGGTTGCCGACGTCGACGGTGGCCCAGCGGCTGCCCGGGAGCGTGGACGGGTCGACCGGGAGCCCGGGGCCGGGACGCACCTCGCCCATGTCCACGCGGATCCACATCTCGTCGCCGGCGGAGCGGACCACACGCAGGTGGCGGCGCCCGGCGCCCGAGTCGACCACGACCTCGCCCTCGGTGCGCCCCTCCGACCGCAGCCACGCCTGGCCCAGGCAGCGGATGCCGTTGCCGGAGATCTCGGCCTCCGAGCCGTCGGCGTTGAGCAGGACCATCCGGAGGTCGGCGCCCTCCGAGCCCGCCAGCCCGTAGAGCAGCCCGTCGGCGCCGAGCCCCCGGTGCCGGTCGCACAGCGCACGGGCGACGGCCGGGTCCGGCGCCAGGCCCGGGTTGTCGGCGACGAGCGCGACCAGGAAGTCGTTGCCGAGCCCATGGTGCTTGGTCAGTCGCAGCATCGTGTGCCCACGCTAGTGGGAGGCCCCGCCGGGACCTGCCGGAGTTGGGGCGGACCACACGGCCTCGACCTGCTCGGCGAGGGACGCCGTGCCGTCGGTGGCGGGCAGCCAGACGATCCGGGGGTCGCGCCGGAACCAGCGCTCCTGCCGCACGGCGAACTGGCGGGTGCGCCGGACGGTCACCGCCACCGCCTCGTCGAGGGTGCACTCTCCCGCCAGGTGGGCCGCGAGCTCGCGGTACCCGAGCGCCTGGGCCGCCGTGCGGGACCAGCCACCGGGCCGGGCCACGAGCGCGGCGACCTCGTCCAGGAACCCGTCGTCGAGCTGCGCGCGGAGACGCGCCTCGATGCGGGGCCCCAGGTCGCTGCGGTCCACCGACAGGCCGACCTGCACGGTGGCGGCCGCCGGGTAGTCCTGCAGGCCGGGGCCGAACGACGAGAACGGACGGCCGCTGCCGAGCACCACCTCCAGCGCGCGCAGCACGCGGCGACGGTTCGTGGGCTCCATCTTCCGGGCGGCGGCCGGGTCCAGGCCGGCCAGCCGGGCGTGCAGCACGGCGGTGTCGGGCTCGGACTCGAGCGACGCCACCACCTCGGGGTACTGCCCGGGCGGCTCGAGGCCGTCGACCAGGGCGCGGACGTAGAGCCCGGTGCCGCCCACCAGCACCGCGGCCGCACCCCGCGCCGCGGCGTCGGCCATGGCGGCGCGGGCCAGTCCCACGAACTCCACGAGCGAGAACTCCGTCGCCGGGTCGACGACGCCGGTGCAGTGGACGACCACGTCGCCGCGCTCGGCGGCCGACGGCGCCGCGGTGCCGACCTGCATGCCGCGGTAGACGGCCATGGAGTCCACGCTCACGAGCTCGGTGGCCCGGCCGGCCGCGGCGCCGCGGCGGGCCAGCTCGAGCGACAGCGCCGTCTTGCCGGACGCCGTGGGCCCTACGACGGCCAGCGGCGGACGGAGTGTCACGGGCCGGTCACCCGGCGGTGACGGGGATGCGGGTGCGGTGGGCCGGGCCCGACAGCACCTCGCGCAGCTCGCCCGACACGTGGGTCGTGGTGGCCCCGGTGAGCTCGACCGACACGTAGGAGCCCGGCCGCACGGCGCCGGCACCCGCGGGGACGGTGAAGTGCACCAGCCGGTTCTGACGGGTGCGGCCGGTCAGGCGGTCGGGGTCCTTGCGGGACGGCCCGACCACGAGCACCTCCTCGGTCCGCCCGACGCGGGCCTCGTTGGCGAGCCGGGAGGAGCGCTCGACCACGGCACGGAGCGACTCGATCCGCGCCACGGCCACGGCGTGGTCCACGAACTGTTCCACCATCTCGGCGGCCTCGGTGCCGGGGCGGGGCGAGTAGACGAAGGTGTAGGCGCTGTCGAAGCGGGCCTCGGCGACCACCTCGAGGGTGCGCTCGTGGTCGGCGTCGGTCTCGCCGGGGAAGCCCACGATGAGGTCGGTGGTCACGGCCAGGTCGTCGACGACCGAGCGGGCCATGGCCAGCCGCTCGAGGTACCGCTCGGCGGTGTACCCCCGGTGCATGGCGGCCAGCACCGCGTCGCTGCCGGACTGGAGCGGCAGGTGGATGTGCTCGCAGACGGCCGCGGTCTCCGCCCTGGCGGCGACGGTCTCGGGCCGCAGGTCCTGGGGGTGCGGGCTGGTCCAGCGGACCCGCCGGATGCCGGGCACCGACCCGACGGCACGGAGCAGGTCGCCGAAGAGCGGCCGGGCACGGGGCTCCTCGGCGGCCCAGGCGGCACCGGCCAGCGTCGCCGCGTCGAGGGTGGACTCGCCGGCCCGCAGCCGGAGCGTCAGGTCGCGGCCGTAGGAGTTCACGTTCTGGCCGAGGAGCGTGACCTCGGTGACGCCGTCGGCAGCGGCCCGGGCGACCTCGTCGACGACCTCGGCGAAGGGGCGGCTGAACTCGGGGCCGCGGACGGCGGGGACGATGCAGAAGGCGCACGAGTTGTCGCAGCCCACCTGGATGGTGACCCACCCGGCCCAGCCCTGCTCCCGGACGACCGGCAGCGCCGACGGGAACATCTCGTGGTCCTCGGCCGTCGCCGCCTCCAGGATCTCGACGACCTGCCCGCCGTGCCCGTGGTGCTCGGCGAGCAGCTCGGTGGCCCGGTGGACGTTGTGCGTGCCCATCACCACGTCGACGTGCGGCGCCCGACGGGCGATCTCGTCACGGTCCTTCTGGGCCAGGCAGCCGGCGACCACGATGTCGAGGCCGGGGTTGCGGTCCTTCAGCGACTTCAGGTGGCCGAGCGTGCCGTAGAGGCGGTTGTCGGCGTTCTCCCGGATGCAGCAGGTGTTGAGGACGACGACGTCGGCCAGCTCCTCGGAGTCCACCGGCTCGTACCCGTCGGCCTCGAGCAGGCCCGCGATGCGTTCCGAGTCGTGCTCGTTCATCTGGCACCCGAAGGTGCGCACCACGTACTTGCCGGCCACGGGGCAATCGTACGGGGCAGGTCCGCCCGGGCCCGAACCCGCCACCCGGCAGCCCGCACCGGGCCCGGACGCGGAACACCCGCCGCTCGGAGTGCGGCGGGTGCTCCAGACCTTGGGACCGGGTCAGTCCAGGGAGATCGGCAGGTCGTCGGGGTCGACGGCCTCGTCCTTTGCTCCCTGCTCCTCCTCGGCGCCGCCGGCGATGCCGGTCTCGACGAGGATGCGGTCGGAGATCTCGACCATCACCTCGGGGTTCTCAAACAGGAAGTTCTTGGCGTTCTCCCTGCCCTGGCCGAGCTGCTCGCCCTCGTACGTGTACCAGGCGCCCGACTTCTTCACGATGCCCAGGTCCACCGCCAGGTCGAGCGCGGTGCCCTCCCGGCTGATGCCCCGGCCGTACATGATGTCGAACTCGGCCTGGCGGAACGGGGCCGCCATCTTGTTCTTGACGACCTTCACGCGGGTGCGGTTGCCGACCACCTCGACGCCGTCCTTGATGGACTCGATCCGGCGGATGTC
>CAIYXG010000545.1 GCA_903930035.1 uncultured Actinomycetes bacterium
CGGCGTCGGGCGGCGGCATGGTGCTCTCCAACCCGCACTTCCCCTGGTTCGGCGAGGCCCGGTTCTGGGAGTGCCACCTGACGCTGCCGGGCGAGTACGACGTCTACGGAGTCTCGCTGCTCGGCACGCCCGGCATCCAGATGGGCTTCAACGACTCCCTGGCGTGGACCCACACGTTCTCGGTGGGCCACCGCTTCACGCTCTACCGGCTGGACCTGGACCCCACCGACCCCACCGCGTACCGCTACGGCGACGACGTCCGCGCCATGACGCCGGCGGAGCACACCGTGCAGGTGCTCGACGCCGAGCCGGTGACCCGCACGCTGTGGCGCACGCACTACGGGCCCATGCTCAACATGCCGCTGCTGGGCTGGGGCACCGAGCTGGCGTTCACCTACCGCGACGCCAACGTCGACAACACGGCCGTCGTCGAGCACTTCCTGGAGATGGGCCGGGCGCGCACGGTCGGCGAGCTGCGGTCGGTGTTCGAGCGGGTGAAAGGCATCCCGTGGGTCAACACGCTGGCGGCCGACTCGACCGGCGACGCCCTCTACGTGGACGGCTCGGCCACGCCCCGGCTCACCCCGGAGGCCGACGCCCGCTACGTCGAGCGCAACCAGACCGACTTCGTCGCCATGCTGCTGTCGCAGAACCGCATTGCGCTGCTCGACGGCTCCGACCCCGGCGACGAGTGGCAGGACCACCCTGACGCCCGGTCCCCCGGGCTGGAGCCGCCGTCGCGCTACCCCGTCATGGCCCGGCGCGACGTCATGGTGAACGCCAACGACTCGCACTGGTCCACCCACTGGTCGGCGCGGCTCACCGGGTTCCCCTCGCTGGCCGGCTTGGAGGCCACGCCGCGGTCGCTCCGCACGCGCATGAACCTGCGACGGGCCCAGGAGCTGGCCGAGCGGGGCGGCATCACCAACGAGGACCTGCTCGCCACCGTCTTCGACAACGTCTCGTACAGCGCCGTCCTACTGCGCGACGCCGTGGTCGCGCGCTGCCGCGCCGCCGGCACGGTCACCGTCGAGGGGCACACCGCCGACCTGGGCGAGGTGGCCGACGTCCTGGCTGCGTGGGGCGGGACCATGGGCCTCGACGACCCGGGCGCGGCGCTGTGGCGGGAGCTCATGGCCGGGTTCCCGAAGGAGCAGCGGCTCGACGCCGGCGGGCTCTTCGCCCAGGGGTTCGACCCCGACGACCTCGTCGGCACCCCGCACACGCTGGCGCCCGCGCCGGAGGGTGGGGCCGACCCCGTCGTCCAGGCCGCGGGCCACGCCGCCCGGGTCCTGGCCGCCGCCGGCCTCCCGCTCGACGCGGCGTTCCGCGACTGCCAGTGGGCCACCCGGGGCACCACACGGGTCCCGGTCCACGGCGGGACCGAGTCGGACGGGGTCATGAACGTGCTCGACCCCGTGGTGGTGCTGCCGCCCATGACGCTCGAGCCTGCGCCGGCCCAGCCCACGCGCATCGCGGGCCGCGACGCCACCGGTCTGGCCGAGGGCGGCTACTCGGTGGTCTACGGCTCGTCGTTCCTGATGGCCGTCGACATGACGCCCGACGGGCCGGTGGGCGTCGGCCTGCTCGCCTACGGGCAGAGCGGGGACCCACGGTCGCCCCACCACGTCGACGGCACCGTCGCCTACTCCGAGCAGGCCGTCCGGCCGCTGCGCTTCACCGACGCCCAGGTCGAGGCCGACCCCGAGCTGTCGCGCCGCACCCTGGCAGGGGGCTGACCCCTCAGGTCCCGGACCTGGGGCAACGACGCGCGTGGCGGCGCCGAACACCCCGGGTTCGGGAAGAACGGGCGTCGCGGACGGTTGTACCGGGCAGACGTCATGGGCCGGCGTCCGCTGGACCCGGCCGCTGGGCAGGGAGGTACCTGTGCGAGCAGTGTGGAACGGTGCGGTCGTCGCCCAGAGCGACGACACGGTCGTGGTCGAGGGCAACCACTACTTCCCGGTCGAGTCGCTCGACTGTGCCTACCTGGTCGAGAGCGACACCCATTCCGTCTGCGGGTGGAAGGGCACCGCGAGCTACTGGTCCGTCAAGGTGGGCGACCAGGTCAACGCCGACGCGGCTTGGTACTACCCGGAGCCCAAGTCCGGTGCCGAGCAGGTGGCCGGACGTGTGGCGTTCTGGCGGGGCGTGGTGGTCGAGCCGTGAGCCTGACCGAGGACCGTCCCCAGACCGGGCGCCCCGTCCCGGCCCCGCCCCGCACCGACTCGCTCACCGCCCCCGTCGCCGGCGCGCCCCGCTCCCTGGCACCCCGTTCCCTCGCCCGTCAGGTCGTGCCCACCAAGAAGCAGGTGTTCGACCAGGTCAACAAGGTCGTCGCCCCGCTCGCCCGCTCCGGCCTGGCCTCCCCGCTGCCGGTCGGGCCGGGCCTGGTGATGCTCCGCACCGCCGGCCGGGTGACGGGCCGCCGGCAGGAGGTCCCGCTGATGTCGGTGCGCCTCGGACACCTGGTGGTGGTCGGCACCGTGCGCCCCACCTCCCACTGGTTCAAGAACCTGGCGGTCGACCCGGCCCCCGAGGTCTGGGTGGACGGCAAGGTCCGCCCGGCCGACGCCAGGGTCCGTCGCGGCCCGTTCAACCTGGCCGTCCTGGACCTGCTCCCCGGCGGGGTCCGGCCGTCCTGACCCGGGGTACGGGCAGCGCCGGGGCAGTTAGCCTCGGCCCATGACCGACTGGCAGTCCCTGAGCGCCCGGGCCTCGCTCGCGTCGCACCGTCTGGTCGGCTGGATCTACTGGGACCCGGCCGCCATCGCCAAGTACGCCGACCTGGGCGTGGAGGGCGGTGCCGGGTACTACGTCGCCAGCCGGGGTGCGCCGCTCGCCCCCGCCGGGCACCAGGCGGTGGCCGCCGCCTTCTACTCCATCCACCCCGGGTTCATCGAGGTCTGCCTGGACCTGGCCGCGGCCGCCACGACGTGGGAGGCCGTGACCGACGCCCGCAACGCCGCGGTCGGCGAGGGGCTGCGCGAGTTCGTGCCGGAGGTCTGCGACGACCTGGCCGCCCTGGGTCCCGACCTCTGGGCCGCCGCCGACGCCCTCCCGGTGTCGGGCCGGGTCCTGTTCGCCGCGCACCGCCAGTGGTCGCGGCCCGAGGACCCGCTCGTGTCGGCCTGGCTGGCCGTGAACTGCATCCGCGAGTGGCGGGGCGACACCCACTGGGCGGTCCTGGCGGCCCAGGACCTGAGCGGCACGCAGGCCGGGATCCTCCACAACGCGTTCCTGAACTACCCGGCCGAGTGGATCCCCCGCAGCCGCGGGGCCGACGACGACGCGCTCGCCGACGCCATGGCCGACCTGGAGGCGCGGGGACTGGCCGCCGACGGCGCCGTCAACGCCCAGGGTCTGGCGCTGCGCCAGCAGGTCGAGGACCGCACGGACCAGCTGTGCGAACGGGCGTGGCGCACGCTCGGCGAGGCGCGGACGCACGCGTTCCTGGACCTGGTGGAGCCGGTCGGCGAGCGGCTCCTGGGCCTCATCGACC
>CAIYXG010000546.1 GCA_903930035.1 uncultured Actinomycetes bacterium
CGGCCGACCAGCGCGCCGCGATGCGGGGCGACGCCCTCAGCGCCACGTTCCAGGTGGCGAACTGGCACGACCTGGCGCAGGGCGAGAGCTACTCGCAGCTGTTCGCGTCGCCGTCGCCGCTCCTGCACTTCTGGTCGCTGTCGATCGAGGAGCAGGTCTACTGGGTGCTCCCGCTGGTCGTCCTGGGCCTCTGGCGCGCCACGAAGGGCCGGCGCCAGCTGGTCGGCGCGGCCCTTGCGGTGCTCGCGCTGTGCAGCGCGCTCGAGCCGGTCGTGCTCGGCCTGTCGGCCGACCGCGTCTACTTCGGGACCGACACCCGGGCGGTGGAGGTCCTGCTGGGCGGCGTGCTGGCGGTCGTGCTCTCGGAGCGGCGGGTCCGGCGTCGGCTGGTGCTCCGGCCGAGCTGGCGCGCCGCCGTCACCCTGGGTGCGCCCGCCCTGCTGCTGGTGCAGGTCTGGTGGTGGCTCACCCTCGACCAGGGCACGGGCTGGCTGTACCGCGGCGGGTTCACGCTCTACGCGCTCATGACGTGCGTGGTCGTCACCGCCGCCATGCTCCCGTCGGGGCCGGTCCGTGCCCTGCTCGACACCCGCCCGCTCCGGTACCTGGGCACGCGGTCCTTCGGCCTCTACCTGGTGCACTGGCCCATCTTCCTGGCTGTCCGGCAGACGTGGCCGGGCCTGTGGACGCCGTGGCGCGCCGTGCTCTCGTGCGGCCTGTCGCTGCTCGTGGCCGAGGCGTCCTTCCGGTTCCTGGAGCAGCCGGTCCGGTCCGGGCGGTGGCCCCGGCCCGGCCGCGGCCCGCGCGCCGCGGCCGTCGCGACCACCGCCACGGTGCTGCTGGCGCTGCTGCCGCTGCCGGTCGACGCCGCAGGGCGGTCGGTCGACTTCGAGCAGAGCGCCAAGGACTTCGCCCAGCTCGGTCGGGCCGACCGGCGCCCGTCGTCCTCTGTGCCCACCCCCTCTGTGCCGACCCCCTCGGAGCCGGCCCCCTCCCCGTCGTCGGCGCCGTCCGCGCCGGGGACCACGGTCCCGGTCCTCCCGCCGCCGAGGGTTGCCGTGTTCGGCGACTCGACCGGGCTGCTCCTGGGCCTGGGGCTGGACGAGTACGGACGTGCCAACCCCACCCAGCTCGCCGTGGTGGGCGGCGACGCCGACCTGGGCTGCGGCGTGGCGCGCTACGCGCGCGTGCGGGCCGAGGCGGAGGGACCGCCGCCCCCACGGTGCACGCAGTGGCCGAGGAACTGGGCGGCCGAGCTCGACGCGACCGACCCGGACGTCGCCGTGCTCGTCACCGCGGCGTGGGAGGTCCCGGACGTGGTCCGGCCCGGCTCGGACCGCTGGACGAGCATCCTCGACCCCGGGACCGCGGCCTACGCCGTCGCCGAGCTGACGGCGGCCGTGGACCTGCTGGGCTCCCGCGGCGCGCTGGTGGTGCTGGTGACCTGGCCCGAGTACGGCGAGTGGTCGGTGGTGGGCCAGTCCTCGGCGGTCCAGCGCCAGCGTGACCCGGCCCGGATGGCGAAGTGGCACCGGATCGAGCGGATGGTCGCCGCCTCACGGCCCGGGAAGGTCGAGGTGCTCGACCTGGCCGGCTGGCTCGGGCCCCGGTCGCAGGACCGTGCGCTCCGGCCCGACGGGATCCACGTCGCGGCGCCGGTGGTCCGGGACGAGCTCGCGCCGTCGTTCCTGTCGCCGGGCCTGCGGGCGCTCTGGCGCGACGCCCGGGCCGCCGCAGCCCCGGACGA
>CAIYXG010000547.1 GCA_903930035.1 uncultured Actinomycetes bacterium
GCCCGGGCCGACCATCGCCTGGAGCGTGGCCCGCGGGTGGCGCAGGCCGGCCCACCAGCGCCGCGGGTCGACCACCCCGCGGCACGACTCGCGCAGGTCGTCCCAGCCGATGCGCAGGTCGCTCACGGCACCGCCTCCCCGTGCCCAGCTCCGTGCACCTCGTCGTGCCCGTCGCCCTGCCCCGCGTCGTGGTCCGCGCCCAGGTCCGCGGTCCGGTCGAGCGCCAGCGAGGTCACGCCGTGGCGGCGGGCCGCCCAGCGCAGGAACCGGTCGCGCAGGCCCCACAGCACGCCGCCGAGTCCCTCGGGGAGCGCCAGCAGCACGACCAGCACGCCCGCCCCGGTGGCGAAGAACGACCAGGGTGCCGGCAGGAGCCACTGCGCGCCGCGCTGGAACAGCGCGCCGACCGCCCCGCCGAGCAGCGTCGCCGGGCCGCCGATGACCGTGGCGACGAAGACCGAGATGCTCTCGTCCGCGCCGTAGGTGGTCGGCCGGAACGCCGACTGGGCGAGCACCAGCACCACGCCGGCCACGGCGGCCACGGCGCCGGAGACGGCGAACGCCGTGAGCTTGGCCCGGGTGGGGCTGACCCCGAACGCGGCCACGTTGGTCTCGTTGTCGCGGAGCGCCACCAGCACCCGGCCGGTGCGCGACCGGCGCAGGCCGCGCAGCAGCCACGCGACGACCGCCAGGACACCCAGGCCCAGGTAGTAGATGCGCATCGGGCTGTCGATGCTGAACCGCCGCAGCACCAGGGGCCGGTCGAACGGGTCGACGGGGATCCACTGCCAGGCCCGGTTGGAGAACACCCACTCCGACGCCGCCAGGGAGAGCGCGAGCGTGGTCACCGCCAGGTAGAGGCCCCGGAGCCGGAGGGCGGGCAGGCCCACCAGGACGGCCACCACGGCACCGACGGCCGCGGCGGCCAGCATGGCGACGAGCGGGTCCCAGCCCCGGTTCACCGTGCACCACGCACCGATCGCCGCACCCACCCCGACGAACGTCATCTGGCCGAGCGAGACCTGTCCGGCCCAGCCGGTGAGCACCACGAGGGACAGCCCCACGACCATGAACGCCACGACGATCCCCAGCTTGATCTGGCCGTTCGTCCCCAGCAGGAGCGGGAGCAACAGCGCCGCCGCCACTGCGGCCGCACCGAGCCCACACGTCGCGGCGCGCACCTCGGGGAGCCGGGCCAGCACGTCCGGCACGGGCCGGACGTCGCCCACCGACTGCCAGCTCGAGGACTCGTCGCGGTCCGCCCGCCGCGTCCCGCGCCGCTGGACCAGCAGGCCCGCCACGACCAGGCCCGCCAGGATCGGGGCGAACACCACGACGTCGCCCGTGTTCCAGCGCACGCCCGACTCGAGCAGGCCGAGGGCCACGGCGGCGGCGCCCACCGCCACGAAGTCGTCCATCCGCCCCAGGACGAACGCGGCGAGCGAGCGGGCCACGACGGCCAGGCCCAGCGCCGCGCCGAACGGCAGGGCCGCCACCCCGGCGGTCAGCACGACCGACACGTAGGCCAGCACCGTCACCAGGATCCACACCTGCGCCTCGAGCCGCCGAACGGGGATCCCCAGGCTGAGCGCCCGGTCGGAACGGTCGGCGGCGGCGCGCACCGCCATGCCGGTGCGGGTCCGCCCCAGGAGCAGTGCCACGGCGACGAGCGCCAGGGGGGCGACCACGACCGCGACCAGGTCGGAGGCGTCGAACACCACGCCCCCGAACGACCACGACCACTCGAACGGCGGCGGCAGCGTGCGCACGGCCGGACCCAGGCCCCAGGCCCGCGGCAGCAGGAGCGTGCAGAAGCCCAGCACCTGCGAGAGCCCCAGCGTCGCGACCGTCAGCAGCAGGCGCGGCGCCCCGAAGAACCGGCGGACCACGACGACGTCCACCAGCAGGCCCACGGCGACCGCGGCGGCCAGGCCCAGTGCCACGCCGGCCAGCCACGGGAGCCCGCCGGCGGTGACCAGCAGCACGGCGAGCGTGGCCGGGAACCCGCCCAGGTCGCCCTGGGCGAAGTTCAGGACGCGGTTGGACCGCCAGACCAGCACCAGGCCCACGGCGGCGAGGGAGCCGACCAGGCCGTAGACCAGCCCCGAGAGCCAGGCCCCGAGGGGCATGGGGAACGCCACGAGCTGGAGGAGCAGCACGACGGCGGCCGGCACGAGGCGGCGCGCCTGCCGGCGCACCCGTGACCGTCGCTCGATGCTCCCCCCGTGCACTGTCTCCCCAGACCGTCGGCCCGGCGGCACCGGGCGTGGCGCGAACGTAGGCCGGTCAGCCGCTCCCGGCCAGACGCGCCAGCGAGCCCTCGGCGTACTGGGCGCGGCAGGCCGAGCGCTGGAGCTTGCCCGACGAGGTCTTGGGCACCGTGCCGGGCTCGACCAGCACGACCTCCTTCGGCGGCACGCCGACCGACGAGGTCACGGCGCCGACGACCTCCCGCACCAGCGCCGCCGACCACTCCCCCACGTCGGCGCCGTCCTCCGACGGCGGCCGGGCCTCGGCCACCACGACGACGTGCTGCGCGCCGTGACGGCCGTCGACGCCGAAGGCGACGACGTTGCCGGCCCGGACCCCGTCCACCTCGCCGACCGCCTTCTCGACGTCCTGCGGGTAGACGTTGCGGCCGCCCACGATCATGACGTCCTTGATCCGCCCGCACACCACCAGCTCGCCGTCGAGCAGGTAGGCGAGGTCGCCGGTGTGCAGCCAGCCGTCGACGAGCAGCTCGGCCGTGGCCTCGGGCTGGCGGTAGTAGCCGGCCGTCAGCGAGTTGCCGGCCAGGTGCAGCTCGCCCACCTCCCGCGCGGCGCAGGGCGCACCCGTCTCGACGTCCACCACCCGCAGCTCCAGGCCCTCGACCGGGCCGCCCAGCACCGCCAGCTCGACGGCGCCCTCGGCCCCGGCCTCCACGGGCACGGCCCGCTGGTCGGCCTCCAGGGCGTGACGGTCGACCACGTCGGTCCGCAGCCCGCGCATCCGGGGCGGGAACGTGCCGGCGATGCAGATCTCGGCCATGCCGAACGCCGGGAACGCACAGCGCGGGTCCATCCCGTGGCGGGCCGCCGCGTCCAGGAACCCCCGGAAGACCTCGGCGTCGACGGGCTCGGCCCCCGACAGCAGGATCTCCACCTTGGACAGGTCGAGGGGGTCCTGCGCCCGGCGCAGCGCCCGGGCGCCCAGCGCGTAGGAGAAGTTGGGACCGGCGGTGATGGTGCCGCCGAAGTCGGAGAGCCAGCGGAACCAGCGCAGCGGCCGGGCCAGGAAGTCCTGCGGCGCCCCCTGGACGAGCGAGCAGCCCCCGGTCATGGGCACGCAGAGCAGCCCGATCAGCCCCATGTCGTGGTAGAGCGGGAGCCACGACACCACCGTGTCGCCGGCGGTCATCGAGGCCGCCCGCCACGCGCCGTCCAGGTTGTGGCAGATGTTGCGGTGCTGGAGCATCACGCCCTTGGG
This sequence comes from uncultured Actinomycetes bacterium, assembly GCA_903930035.1. Classification (GTDB taxonomy): domain Bacteria; phylum Actinomycetota; class Acidimicrobiia; order Acidimicrobiales; family Microtrichaceae; genus CAJANQ01. Next base: position 3,469 of record CAIYXG010000547.1, read on the forward strand.
CTCCGACGTGGACCCGGAGGTGAACTGCAGGAGCGCCAGCGCGTCGGGGTCGTCGGCCGGCCGGCGCCAGTCGTCCGCCCCCACGCCGTCCTCGCCGCACAGGACGTCGAGCCCGACGAACGGCGGGTCGCCGGCCTCCGGGACGATGAACGGGGCGAGCTCGGGGTCGAGCAGCACCATGCGGGCGTCGGACCGCAGGACCCGCTGGCGGGTCTGCGCGACGAACTGCTCGAGCGAGGCCATGCGCATGGGCAGCGGCATGGTCACCAGCACGGCGCCGGCCAGCCAGACGCCCTGGATGGCGGCGACGAGGTGGCGCGACGTGGGTCCGACCAGCGCCACGTGGTCGCCCGGCGCGACCCCCATCGCCTGGAGCCGGGCCGCCACGGCGCGGGCCTGCGCGTGCAGGACGTCCCAGCCGACCGTCTCGTGCTCGTCGGCGGCCACGAACGTGACGGTGCCGACGTCTGCGGCGGCCACCTGCTCGATACGGGAGACCAGTGACAGTGCCGAGGACGGTGCAGGGCTCACGGCACCAAGTTCACCAGTTTCGGCGGGCGGACGATGACCTTTCGGGGCTCGCCGTCCAGGAACGCCTGCACCTTCTCCGACGCCAGCGCCGCGGCGGTGCAGGTCGCCTCGTCGGCGTCGGCGGCCACCTCGAGCCGGTCGCGCACCTTGCCGGCCACCTGCACGACCAGGGTGACGGTGTCCTCGACCAGCAGGGCCGGGTCGGCCACGGGCCAGGGCTGCTCGTGGACGTGGCCGCCGTCGTGGCGCCGCGCCCACAGCTCCGCGGTCATGTGCGGGCAGGCCGGCGCCAGCAGGCGTAGCAGGGTGTCGGTGGCGAACCCGACCGTGGCCCGGTGCCCGCCCGCCTCGGACCGCAGCGACCGCTGCAGCTCGTTGGTGTAGGCCATGAAACGGGCGACGGCGACGTGGTACGACCACCGGTCGAACGACTCGGTCACGTCGGCCACGAGCCGGTGCGTGGCCCGCAGCAGCGCCGTGTCCTCCGCGGTCTCGGGACCGTCGCGCAGGGCCGCCTCGAACTCCCCGCCCGGCACGGCGACGCGCCAGACGCGCTGGAGGAACCGCGCGCAGCCCTCCAGGCCGACGTCCTCCCAGTCGACGTCCTCCTCGGGCGGCTTCACGGCCAGGTGGGCGAGCCGGAGCGTGTCGGCCCCGAGCGTGTCGATGATCTCCTCGGGCGCCACCAGGTTGCCCTTCGACTTCGACATCTTGGTGCCGGCCAGCCGGATCATGCCCTGGGTGAACAGCCGCTGGAACGGCTCGCGCAGGCCGGCCGGGGCCACCCCCAGGTCGGCCAGGGCCTTGGTGAAGAACCGGGCGTACATGAGGTGCAGCACGGCGTGCTCGGCGCCGCCGATGTACTGGTCCACCGGCATCCACCGCTCGACGCGGTCCTGCCGGAACGGGGCCTCGTCCGACCACGGGTCGCAGAAGCGCAGGAAGTACCAGGACGAGTCGACGAACGTGTCCATCGTGTCGGTCTCCCGGCGGGCCGGGCCGCCGCAGGACGGGCACGTCGTGTGCAGGAACTCCGGGCTCGACAGCAGCGGCGACTGCCCGGTCGGGGTGAACTCGACGTCGTCGGGGGCCACCACCGGGAGCTGGTCGGCCGGCACGGGCACGATCCCGTCGGTGTCGCAGTAGACGACCGGGATCGGGCAGCCCCAGAACCGCTGGCGGGACAGGAGCCAGTCGCGGAGGCGGAAGTTGACCTTGCGCTCCCCCGCCCCCTGCTCGACCAGCCAGTCGATGGCCGCCGCCTTGGCGGTCGGGACGTCCATGCCGTCCAGGAAGCCGGAGTTCTTGTGGACCCCGTCGCCCGGGTAGGCCTCGCCGTCCCAGCCCTCGGGGCGGGTGACGGTCTCCACGACCGGGATGCCGAACGCCGTCGCAAAGTCCCAGTCCCGCTGGTCCTCGCCCGGCACGGCCATGACGGCGCCGGTGCCGTAGGTGGCCAGCACGTAGTCGGCCAGGTAGACGGGCACCGGCTGCCCCGTGAACGGGTTGCGGGCGAACGCGCCGGTGGCGCAGCCGCGGGTGGCGAGCGGCCGGTCGGTCGAGAGGCGGTCGATCTCCGAGGTGTTCCGGGCCTGCTCCACGAACGCCTCGACCGCCGCGCGCCGGTCGTCGGTCGTGAGCTGCGGCACCAGCGGGTGCTCGGGGGCCAGCACGCAGAAGGTCATGCCGAAGCTGGTGTCGGGACGCGTCGTGAAGACGTCGAACGAGAGGCCCTCGGGGTGCGCGGCACCGTCGGCACCGACCACCGCCATCGTGAACTGGGCGCCCTCGGACCGGCCGATCCAGTTGCGCTGCTGCGTCACGACGCGGTCCGGCCAGTCCAGGCCCTCCAGGTCGTCGAGCAGCTGCTGCGCGTAGTCGGTGATCCGGAAGTACCACTGCTCCAGGTCCCGCCGCTCCACCAGGTCGCCGGACCGCTCGCACGCGCCGTCGACGACCTGCTCGTTGGCCAGCACGGTCTGGCAGCCCGGGCACCAGTTCACGGGGGCGGCCTTGCGGTAGGCCAGGCCGGCCTCCAGGAACTTCAGGAAGATCCACTGGGTCCAGCGGATGTACTCGGGGTCGTGCGAGCGGACCTCGCGCCGCCAGTCGTAGACCCCGCCGATCCGGGTGATCGAGCTGCGGAGCATCTCGATGCGCTCGTCGGTGTAGGGACGCGGGTGCACCCCGGTCTTGATCGCCGCGTTCTCGGCGGGGAGGCCGAACGAGTCGAACCCCATGGGCGACAGCACGGCGTCGCCCCGCATGGTCCGGTAGCGGGTCAGCAGGTCCCCGAAGGTGTAGTTGCGCACGTGGCCCATGTGGGCGTTGCCCGAGGGGTACGGGTACATGCACAGCACGTAGTAGGGCGGGCGGGGGTCGTCGTCGTCGACCTCGTAGGTCCGGTGCTCCCGCCAGTAGTCCTGCCAGTAGGGCTCGATCTCGGTCGGCCGGTAGCCGTGGTCGGTCTCGGGGTCGCCCGCCGGGGAGTCAGACATAGGGCGGCATCGTACCGACGGGGCACCGTCCCCACGGAACTGCACGCAGGCCCCGACCATCTTGCGACGGGGTGGGGCGCGGCCACTATGGTCGGGGCTTCCCGGGGCCGTAGCTCAGTTGGGAGAGCGCTTCCATGGCATGGAAGAGGTCGTGGGTTCAATTCCCATCGGCTCCACCCGGAACCTCAAGGCCCCGGCCGTCTGGCCGGGGCCTTGTGCGTCCGGCCGTCCTCAGCGCGGGTGGTGCCCGGCCAGCAGATTGCCGGCGGGCCACGTCGGCCAGAGCTCGGGACGTCGGCGGGCTGCGACGTCCTCGACCCAGCCGAACGCCACGCAGGCCACCACCGTGACCACTGCGGTGAGGGCCAGCGACTCCAGCGCGACGGCGGCCTTGCCGAGGCCGGACCGGCCGTCGGGCGGCAGCAGCAGGCGCGACGCGTAGACCCCGAGCAACGACCAGAGGTACACGGTGAGCGCCCGGCGGTTGGTGAACTCGACGACCGGCCGCACGAACCGGCTCCTCGCGAACCGTTCCAACGGCTCCCGGAAGCACAGCGCCGCGGCGAGCCACCCCACACCGAGGAGGAGGAGCGACGGCACCCACCCGTTCACCGAGAGTCCGGGGCCGAACGGCACGAGGGCCAGTCCGAGCGCGCCGGCCGCCAGCCCCACGGCGCCCAGCCGGCGCGGCGGCACCGACGTGAGCGACCCGTCGTCGAACGCAAAGCCGGCCACGAAGAACGCCAGGAAGGTGAAGAGGTTGAACGTCCCTCGGTTGACCACGCAGTCGACGGCCCAGAGCGCCGCGACGCCCGCGAAGAGCGCCGACCGGCGCCAGCGGTAGACGGCCGCCAGCAGCGGTGCCAGCAGCACGAGGACCAGGTGCGTGTGGAGGTACCAGAGCGGGTCCCAGGTCCAGAACACCGGGTCGGCCGGGCTGCCGGGGCCGACCGGTGCGCCCAGGCTCAGCACCGGGACGAAGAGCCGCGCCGTGTCGTAGACACCCAGCTCGGTGATCCACCCACCGGCCCCGGTCACGCTCGTGAGCGACGACGTCAGCATCCCCTTCGAGGCGTAGAGGACCACCAGCGCTGTGGCGTAGGCCCCGAGCGGGAGCAGGATGCGTCGGAACCTGTTGACCACCACGGTCCGTGCGGGCCGCCGGCGCAGCGACGTCGCCACCAGCGACCCTGCGACGAAGAACATCACCGGCATGGCGGCGAGCCAGGTCAGCGGGTCGAGCCCGGTGACGTGGAGCGCCACCACCCGGTAGAGCGCGACGGTGCGCAGGAGGTCGAGCAGCA
>CAIYXG010000548.1 GCA_903930035.1 uncultured Actinomycetes bacterium
CGAGGACGACGGCGAGGACGACGGCTCCTGGGAGTACCCCGAGGACGACGACGAGGACTGGTAGTCCGTCAGCGGTGGCCGTGGGCGTCGGCCTGCAGCTCCGCCACGACGCGCCGGACCTCGGCCTGTTCGTCCGGGTCGAGCACCTGGTCCATGGTCCCGACCAGCTGCGCGGCCATCACGTCGTCCATGCCCTCGAACTGGGGCAGGAAGAACGAGTAGAAGAGCTCGTAGCGCAGCCGTGAGCCGCTGATGCCGTCCTGGCCCCGCCGCTCGGCGTACCGGGCGGCGTCGGTGAAGAGCGCCGGCCCCAGCCGCGTGAGGCGGCGGAGCCCCAGCAGCTGTCCGGCCGGCGAGCCGGCCCCGCCGACCAGGGCGAGGAAGGCGTCGTCGTCGGGCGGGGCGACCTCGATGAACGCGAAGCGCCGCATCAGCGCGTACGACATGTCGAACAGCAGGTGCTTGTCGACGCCGTTGATGGTGGCGATGATCCGCCAGGTCGACGGGATGCGGACGGGGTCGGTGCCCTCCGGCGCCTCGACGCCGTGCGGCACGAGGGAGAGCTGGCGCGACCGGCCGCCTCGGCTGAACGGCAGCACCACCGGCTCGCCCGAGAGCACGGTGAACAGCTGGCCAAAGGCACGGTCGAAGTTGGAGCGGTTCAGCTCGTCGATCACGAGCCAGCGCCCGCCCTCGATGGCCTCGACGAACAGGCCGGGGCGGAAGACCGGGCCGTCCGGCGTGGGCTGCCAGCCGCCGATGGTCTCGACGGTCGACCACTCCGAGGTGGCGGTCGTCGGCTGGTACCCGGTGCAGAGCATGGACGACCGGCCCAGCTCTGCGGCCAGGTAGGCGAGCGTGGTCTTGCCGGTCCCCGGCGGCCCCGTGAGGATGACGTGCTTCCCGGCGTCGAGGGCGGCCACCAGCTGGTCGACCACGTGCTCGGGGAACACGAGCCCTGCCGCGGCGGTGGACCGGCGGAGCTCCTCGGCGGTGAACGGCATGTCCCTCTCTCGGCAGGTCGGGGCCCCGGCCTTGAGCGGCCGGCACGGGCAGGTGGCGGCGCCGGTCAGCGGGGGCGGCGGACGGCAGGGTGGGGGAGGTGGACCGTGCCGGTGGCCCGGTCGTCGAGGTGGTCGAGCAGCCGTTCGTAGACCTCGTCGCCCACCAGGCCGCGGATCTCGTCCTCGAGGGAGTCCACCACCCGCTCGTGGCCCACGAACGCCTCGGGGTCCTCGGTGCACCACCAGTGGAACTCGGCGCCGCCCTCGCCCCAGTCGCGACGCTTCCACTCGCGGAGGACGAACGTCGTGTGCCCCAGCTCGTCGGTCTCGAAGTGGTAGCGGACGGGCACCTGCCAGCAGACCTCGGGCTTCCAGTCCATCGGCCGCTCGCCGGCGTCGACGGCACCGACGTGCAGCGCGCAGCCGGCGCCTCGGTGGAACTCGGGACGGTTGAGGAAGACGCACGCCCCGTCCACGACCTGCGTGGTCCAGTCGCCGTCGTCGGTCCGGGTGATGGCACCCCCGAGCTGCTTGGCCGTCGCCCGGTGCTGCCACTGGTCCGCCGTCAGGCGCGCCGCGGCCTTACGGACCCGTGTGCGGTCGGGGGTGTCGGCGAAGTGGGAGCCGAAGGAGCAGCAGCCCTGCGACAGCTCGGTGGTGTCCTCCTCGTGGACGCCCTTGCAGCCGGCCCCGAAGATGCACGACCAGTTGCTGGTCAGGTAGCTGGCGTCGAACAGGTAGGTGTCGCCGTCGTGGTCGAACGAGACCCAGTCGCGCCGGGAGGAGTCGGACAGGGGGCCGGAGGTGGGGGAGGGCACCGGCGCAGGCTAGCCACGGTGTCGGTGCCCGCCAGTACGCTCACCGCCCATGGCAGGTGAGTTCGACGAGATCAGGGCGCGCCTCGAGGCGATCGCCGAAGAGCTGGCCGACCTTGCCATCGTGCGGCTCCGCGAGTCCATCGACGCCGGCGGCACGGAGCTCCCGGTCGACGAGCGGCGGCTCACCCGGGCGCGGCGGGCCGTCGAGAAGGCCGTCCACCTGCTCGACGAGCCGGACGACCTCTAGCCGCGGGCGAGCACCTCGGCGTCCGTCGCCCGCTCGTCGGGACGGCCGTAGAGCGTGGTGCGCTGGACCAGCCGCCGGCCGAGCGGCCGGGTGACTGCCTCGAAGTCCTCGGGCCCGAAGGAGGTCCCGTGCTCGGCGCCGGCCGCACGCGAGATGTTCTCGTCCATCAGGGTCCCGCCCAGGTCGTCCACCCCGGCCTGGAGCAGCTGGCGGGTCCCCTCGGGGCCGACCTTCACCCACGAGCCCTGGACGTGGTCGATGCACCCGTCGTAGACGATCCGCGCCACGGCCTGCACCAGCAGGACCTCGCGGAAGGTGGGCCCGCGCCGGGCCCGCCGCTGCAGGTAGATCGGCGACGCCATGTGGACGAACGGCAGCCCGACGAACTCGGTGAACCCGCCCGTCTCCCGCTGCAGGTCGCGGGTGACGAGCAGGTGGCGCGCCCAGCTGCGAGGGTGCTCGATGCTGCCGAACATCATGGTCACGTTGGACCGGAGACCGACCGCGTGGGCGGTCCGGTGCGCCTCGAGCCACTCCTCCGAGCTGACCTTGTCGGGGCAGAGCACGGCCCGGACGTCGTCGTCGAGGATCTCCGCCGCGGTCCCGGGCAGCGTCCGGAGGCCGACCTCCATCAGGCGGCGCAGGTAGTCCTCGAGCGGCTCGCCGAGCCGCCGCGCCCCCTCGGTCACCTCCAGGGCGGTGAAGCCGTGGATGTGCAGGCCCGGGGCCGCCTCGTGGACCGCCCGGCAGACGTCGACGTAGTAGTCGCCGTCGAAGTCCGGGTGGATCCCGCCCTGCAGGCAGACCTCGGTGGC
>CAIYXG010000549.1 GCA_903930035.1 uncultured Actinomycetes bacterium
CCAGGCCGGCCCGGGCCCGCACCGAGGGGCGCTGACCCGTCAGCTCCTCGCCGGCCAGGCGCACCGTGCCCCCGTCCAGCGGCTGGAGCCCGGAGACCAGGTCGATCAGTGTGGTCTTGCCGGCGCCGTTCTGGCCCACGAGCCCCACGATCTCGCCGGGCTGCACCGTCAGGTCGACACCGTCCACGGCGACGTTGCCGCCGAACCGTCGCACCACGCCGCGCAGCTCGAGCGCCGGCGGCGCGGCGTGGTCGACCCGGTGCGGCGGGACCGCCGCGCCCTCCGAGGCCGCCTCGCCGCCGTCCAGGAACACGGCCCGCAGCAGGTCGGGGCGCTGGGCCAGCTCCTCGGCCGGGCCGGAGAACCGCACCCGGCCCCGCTCCATGAACACCGCCGTGCTGGCGAGCGAGAGCGCGACGTTGATCGACTGCTCGACCAGCAGCACCGTGGTGCCACCGGCCGCGACCTCGGCGACCAGGCCGGCCAGGCGGCCCACCACGACCGGCGCCAGGCCCAGGCTGAGCTCGTCGACCACCAGCAGCCGCGGCCGGGTGACGAGCGCCATGGCCAGGGCCAGCATCTGCTGCTGCCCGCCCGACAGGTCGGCCGCGGCGTCGTGCTGCCGCTCGGCCAGCTCGGGGAACACCTCGAGCACGGCCTCCGTGCGGCGGCGGAGCTCCGCGGGGTCCTTCCGGAGCAGCCAGCCGGCCAGGTCCAGGTTCTCGGCCACGGTCAGGGAGCCGAAGGTCCCCTGGCCGCCGGGCACCTGGCCCACGCCGAGGGCCGCGATCTCGTTGGGCGGGCAGTGCGTGATGTCGCGGCCGTCCAGGATCACCGAGCCGTAGTCGGCCTCGGTCAGCCCGGTCACGGCGCGCAGCAGCGTGGACTTGCCGGCGCCGTTGGTGCCCATGAGCGCCACCACCTCGCCCTCGGCCACCTCGAGGCTCACGTCGAACAGCACCTGCAGCCCGCCGTAGCCCACGTTCAGGTCGGTGACCACGAGCAGCTTCGACCGGCCCTCCTGCCGGTCCAGCAGCGCGCGGGACCGTGCGGCCGACGCGCTCCACACGTCGTGCAGGTCGCGGTTGACGACCTTGCCGGCCGACGCGACCACCAGGCCGCCGGCCGCCAGCACCGGCGCCATCACGAGCATGCCGAGCCGGGTGCCCCAGCTGTCGGCGATCCAGCCGATGAACGGGAGCAGGGCCAGGCCCGGGATCGCCCACCACGAGCCGACGGCGAACCCGACGGCCCGGGCCCGCGACGGGATGGCCATGGACATGATCGACAGCACGCCGGGCAGCACCACGGCGAGCAGCATCGTGAGGGCGATGTTGACGACCACGGCCACGGGGACCGACGGTGCCAGGGCGAAGAGCGCGGCGCACAGGGCGGCCAGCAGCGACGTCCACTTCAGGAACCGGAACACCAGCGAGGGGTCCCGCAGGAAGAGACGCGTCCCCAGCTTGGCGCCGACGGCCAGGCCGACCAGCTGGAACGGCTCGACGACCGCCGCCAGGTAGCCGCGCTGCAGCTCGTCCAGACGGAAGACGTCGGCGTAGACCAGCCCGGCGAGCGACACGAACCCCACGATGGACACCGCCAGGAACGGGATGGCGTACCAGATCCGCCGGAGCAGCTCGACCTTCCAGATCGTGCGCCAGGCCTCGGCGAAGCTGGCCTGCGGCTCCTCGACGTCGACCGCGTCGCCGGCCACCCCCGACGCGGCACGCTCCTGGGCGCCCCGGACCGGCTCCCGCAGCCGGAGGCCGACCACGACGAGCACCAGGGTCGGCACGGCGAAGACGAAGAACGGCGCCCGCCAGCCCCAGTAGTAGGCGATGAGTCCGGCCGCCAGCGGGCCCACGAACTGCCCGACGGCGTTGGCGGCCGTGTGGAACGAGAACACGCGCGCCCGCCGGTCCACCGGGTACCAGTCGCTGAGCAGCGAGTTGTGGGTGGGCCCGACCACCGCCTTGCCGATGCCCGACCCGGTCCGGGCCACCACGAGCATCCAGACCGCGGTGGCGGCGCCCGTGAAGACGCTGAAGGCCGCCCAGAGCAGCGCGCCCGCCAACGTGATCGCGATCCGGTTCCCGCGGTCGGCCGCCACGGCGATCGGCAGCTGCAGCACCAGCGCGCCCAGGGCCGTCAGCCCCACCAGCGTCAGGATGCCCGAGTTGGACATCCCGAACGCGTCCCGGACGTTGGGCAGCAGGATGCCGAAGCCGGAGCGGTCGAGCTCGTCGACCGCGTTCAGCCCGAAGAGCACGAGCAGCGCCAGCACCGGGCCCGGGCCGACCATCGCCTGAAGCGTGGCCCGCGGGTGGCGCAGGCCGGCCCACCA
>CAIYXG010000550.1 GCA_903930035.1 uncultured Actinomycetes bacterium
CGGAATGGCAGACGCGGCGGACTCAAAATCCGCTGTCCGTAAGGGCGTGTGGGTTCAAGTCCCACCCCGGGCACGCCACACCGCAGGACCCTCGCGGGACGCGCTGTCCTGCGGGACGCTCCCGCCCGGCCGACGAACGCGGCCCCAAGGACGAAGGTGGCCCCCGGCCGGGGCGCTGGCCGGGGACCATGACCTGCGCGACGCCCGGACCTGGCCGGGTGCGCGACGAACTCGGGCGGAGCTAGAAGAAGAGCCAGTAGACGGCGCCGAGCACGACCACTGCGACGAAGATGCCGAACGCCACGAGCCGCGAGTCCGAGGACCCGTTCCGACCTGCCATGCGCTTCCGATCCCTTCCCTGATCAGAGCCAGCACCCGCCGGAGCGGGCACCGGTGCGCACGGGGGGCGCGCACGGCGTCATTCTGAGTGGCGGTGCGTCCCCGTGCAACGGGGAGCGGTCCCCCTAGGGAGTAGTCCCCGGAAGGTGCGTGTGAACTCTCACCGGCCGGCGGCGCGCATGGCCTCGGCGACCACCGGGGCGGCCGTGGCGTCGAGGTCCTCGACCTTCACCGGCAGCGCGAGGCGCCAGTTCGGCAGCTCGTCGACCGTCCCCGGCTGGTTGGGGCGCTCCTCGACGCCGCACGCGTCCTCGAGCGTGGCCAGGGCCACCAGGCTCCCCGAGCCCGCCACCGCCGCCTCCGCCGCGAGCAGCACCTGGTCCGTCGGACGGTCGTCGGGCGAGCCCGTCAGCACGCGCAGCCGGTGCCGCAGCAGCTCGTCGCCCGCCGGGTCGGCCGGCAGGCCGGCCGCAGCGCGCCGTCGGGCGTCGGCGCCGGTCCACAGCCCGGCCACCGTCGGCAGGTCGTGGGTGGTGGTGGCCGCCAGCGTCCCGGCCGGCCACGACGGTGGAGGTGCGTCCTCGAACCAGCCGATGCGGTAGCCCAGGACGCCCCGCTCCTCGAGCGTGCCGCGCACCGAGGGCTCGACGGTCCCCAGGTCCTCGCCCACGAGCACGGCACCGGCCCGGGCCGCCTCCATGAGCGCGAGGTCCAGCAGCTCCGTGCCGTACTGCGCGACGTACGTGCCGTGGGCGGGGCGGCCACCGGGCGGCACCCAGAAGAGCCGGAACAGCCCCATCACGTGGTCGATCCGCAGTCCCGCGGTGTGGGCCAGCTGCGCCCGGAGCGTGGCGCGCCAGGGCCCGTAGGCTGCGGCCCGCAGCCGCCACGGGACGTAGGGCGGCAGCCCCCAGTCCTGGCCGTCGGGGGCGAAGTCGTCGGGCGGTGCGCCGATCCGGCACCCCTCGGCCAGCAGGTCCTGGTCGCACCAGGCGTCGGCCCCGTCGGGGTCGAAGCCCACGGCCAGGTCGCCCACCAGTCCGGCGCCGGCCCGGCCGGCCGCGACGAGCTGCGCGGTCGTGGCCTCCGTGCACCACGCCCAGAACCGCACGCGGCCGGCGTGCGCCGCCGCGAACTCGGCGACCGCCGGCGCGTCGGGGTGACGGAGCCCGGCGGGCCACGACCGCCAGCCGCCGTCGTGCGACTCGGCCAGCGCGCAGAAGGTGGCGTGGCGCACCAGGCCGGGGTCGTCGGGCAGCGTCCACGTGCCGCCCACCCGGGCCCAGACCGCCTTCAGGGCCGCCTGCTTGAGCGCCCACGCGGCACCACGGTCGAGGTGCCGGTCCGCGTTGAGCGCCCTTGCCGCCCCCGCTGTCCGGGCGACCTCTGCTGCGGCCAGCGCGGCCCCCGGCACGTCCTCGACCCGGAGGTAGAGGGGCGACGGGTAGCGGCGCGACGAGGGCGAGTAGGGCGAGTCGGCCAGACGGCCGCCGGCCGGCCCGGGGGGACGCAGCGCGCCGACCGGCTCGTGGGCCACCCAGGCGGCGCCGTGCCCCTCCGCCCAGCGGGCCAGCGTGGCCAGGTCGGCCAGGTCGCCGTGGCCCCAGCTGTCGGACGACCGGGCGCCGTAGAGCTGGACCGCCCAGCCCCACGAGCGCCGGGGCTGCGGGGCCCGTGCCGGCACCACGAAGAGCGACGTGGCGCCGGTGGCGTCGACCAGCTCGTGCGCACCGAGCGGCAGGTCCGGCGGGAGCGCCGCCGGCACGTCCACCTGGCTGCCGTCCTCGAGCCGCAGCACCGCCGGCTGCGC
>CAIYXG010000551.1 GCA_903930035.1 uncultured Actinomycetes bacterium
CGCAGGTCGACCGGCCAGGACTCCAGCACGTCGTCGCCGTCGACGACGTGGAGCCGTTCGTGGAGCGCCACGGTCGGGTCGACGTGGGCCGGCAGGAACCGCACCCGGTCGCCCACGGCGGGCAGCGCACCGCCGTCGCCCGCCACGAAGGTCGTGTGCTCGTCGGAGCAGAACAGCACCCTGGCGCCCGGCAGCTCGGGGTCCCCGTGGTCCAACCCGAACGACTTCAGGCCTGCGTCGGCCACGGCCCAGCCCTTGGGCGACCGGGACACCACGGTCGACAGCACCGTGAGCGCCTGGCGGAAGGGCAGCCCGAGCCGGGCGTAGTGCGTGTCCATCAGCAGGTACGACCCCGCCTGCACCTCGTCGGCCCAGGCGTGCAGGTCGTACGTGCCGGTGCCGCCCGCGGACGACAGCCCGCCGCCGACGTCGGTCAGGGCGTCGCGCAGCAGCGCCATGGACGCGGCGACCCCCTCGGCGCGGGCCGTCCGGTCCGGGTTGCCGACCAGGTGCCCCTCGTAGCCCATGACGCCGCGGACGGTGAGCCCGGCGGTCCGGGCCAGGTCGGCGAGCGGACCGGCCTCCTCGGGCGGGCAGCCGCAGCGGGGGAGGCCGACGTCCACGTCCACGAGCACCTCGGCACCGGCGCGCGCCGCGGCGTCGACGGTCTCGGGCGAGTCGACCGCCACGGTGGTGCGGGCGCCGAGTCCGACCAGGGCGGCGAGCCGGTCGGCGTCCAGGGTCTCGTTGGCCAGCAGGAGGTCGTCGCCGAGGCCGGCGCGGGCCATGCCCTCCATCTCCTTGAGCGTGGCGCAGCAGAACGCCCGGTGGCCGGCCCTGTCGGCGACGTGCCGGGCCAGCAGGGTCGACTTGAACGCCTTCACGTGCGGGCGGAGCGCCGGGCCCGGCCGGGCGGCCGCCATGGCGTCGACGTTGTGGTCGAGCGCAGCGGCGTCGACCAGGAGCGCCGGGGTGGGGAGGTCGCCGATCCGCACGGTCCGACGGTACTGGTCAGGCGGGCTGGCAGGTGGGGCAGAAGCCGATGGGGCGGCCGCCCAGGTCCAGGGTCCGGAGCTGGTCGCCGCAACGGCGGCAGAACTCCTGGTGGTAGACGTACAGCCGGTCGGCCGAGGTCATCCGCGAGCGGGGCCTGCCGATCTCGTCGGGGTCCGTCGTGACGATGCGGCCCAGCCGCACCCCGATCCTCAGCAGGCGCACCGTCTCGGCCCACACGGCGTCGAACTCCTCGTCGGAGAGCGAGCTGGCGGGCCGTGCGGGGTGGATGCCGCAGAGGAACAGGATCTCGGCCCGGTAGACGTTGCCGATCCCGGCCACCACGGACTGGTCGAGCAGCACCGCGCCGACGGCCCTCCTGGTGCGGGCGAACCTGGCCCGTGCGGCGGTGACGTCGGGCCGGGGACGGAGCGGGTCGGCGCCGAGCGACGCAGTGATGCGGTCCTGCTCGGCAGGGTCGACCAGCTCGCACCGCGTGGGGCCCGACAGGTCCCACGTGGCGCCGGGGCCCTCGAGGCGCAGGCGGATCTCGCCGACCGGCGCCGGGGCGGGCGCACCCCGGTCCCGGAACTTGCCGATCAGCCCCAGGTGGACGTGCAGGACCTGGTCCGTGCCGAAGTCGCAGAACAGGTACTTGCCCCATGCCTCGGCCTTCACGAGCTCCTGCCCGTCGATGGCGGCGGCCCCGGCGTCGAAGCGGCCCTGCGGCGACCAGGCGCGGACCGGGACGTCCCCGAGCGTCGCGTTCAGGTTCCGGGCGAGCCGGTGGATCGTGTGGCCCTCGGGCATGGCGGCAGTCTGCCGCGCCGCGTCACGAGAAGACGACGGTGCGGTTGCCCCACGGGAGCACCCGGTGCTCGAGGTGGGCGCGCAGGGCCCGGGCGAGGACCACGACCTCCAGGTCGCGGCCCCTGCGGGTGAGGTCGTCGACGTCGTCGCGGTGGGTGACCCGGGCCACGTCCTGGTCGATGATCGGTCCCTGGTCCAGCTCGGCGGTGACGTAGTGGGCCGTGGCGCCGATGACCTTGACGCCCCGCTCGTGGGCCTGTCGGTAGGGCTGGGCGCCCACGAACGCCGGCAGGAACGAGTGGTGGATGTTGATGATCCGGTGCGGCCGGGCCGCCACGAAGCCCGGGGAGAGGATCCGCATGTAGCGGGCCAGGACGACCAGGTCGACCTGCTCGGCGACGAGCAGCGCGTCGAGCGCCGCCTCCTGCGCAGCCGGGTCGTCGCCCACGGGCAGGTGGTGGAACGGCACCCCGAAGAACCCTGCGAGCTCGCGGTGGTCGGGATGGTTGGAGGCCACGAGCACCACGTCGGCCGGGAGCTCGCCGGCCTTGGCCCGGGCCAGCACGTCGGTCAGGCAGTGCGGGGCGTGCGAGGCGAGCACGGCGGTCCGGGGCCGCTCGTCGGAGAAGTGGACGTCGACCTGCATGCCGAACCGCTCGGCCACGGGCGCGAACGCCTCGGCCAGGCCGTCGCGGCCGTGGGCGAACCCGTCGAGCTCGAACTCGACCCGCTGGAAGAAGACGCCGTCGGTGTGGTCGGTGTGCTGCTCCGCGTCGACGATGTTGCCGCCGTGGCGCCAGACCCACTCGGCCACGGTCGCCACGATGCCCGGCTGGTCGGGGCAGGAGAGCAGCAGCACGGCGGTCGCAGGCACCCCATGACGCTACCGACGCCGTCGTCGTTTCCGGACCGGGGACGGAACCCGACCACGGAGCGCAACGAGGGGCCAGGTGTCGCAAGGGGGGGGCAGGGGTGGGCGGGGTGGGCGGGGAGCCCGGCGCACCGGCGTCGCCGCGGGGCGGTAGCCTGCCGGGACTATGCAGAACGACGCGACCCCCCACATCCCCGAGGTCCTCACGGTCACCGCCCAGGGCGGTTCCGGCATGGAGCCGTCGGCCGACATCTACAACCGCCTCCTCAAGAACCGCATCGTGTTCCTGGGCTCCGAGGTCAACGACACGGTCGCCAACTTCATCACGGCGCAGATGCTCTACCTGGAGGCCGAGGACCCCGAGGCCGACATCTGGCTCTACATCAACTCGCCCGGCGGGTCGGTCACGGCCGGCATGGCCATCTACGACACCATGCAGTTCGTGAACCCCGACGTGGGCACCATCTGCATGGGCCTCGGCGCCTCGATGGGCCAGTTCCTGCTCTGCGCCGGCGCCCCCGGCATGCGCTACGCGCTGCCGCACGCCCGCATCATGATGCACCAGCCCTCCGGCGGTATCCGGGGCCAGGCCTCCGACATCGCCATCCAGGCCGAGCAGATGGCGTACACGAAGAAGCTCCTCGCCGAGCGCATCGCGTTCCACACCGGTCAGCCGGTCGAGCAGATCGAGACCAACAGCGAGCGCGACCGCTGGTTCACC
>CAIYXG010000552.1 GCA_903930035.1 uncultured Actinomycetes bacterium
CGGTACGTCCCGTTGCCAGCGGCCGACCTCGTTGCGCTTCGTGCGGACCTCGGCCTCGAGGACGGCGACCGACTGGTGCTGTCGGTGGCGCGGCACGAGCCCCCCAAGGGGCTGGACCGGTTCGTCGGCATGGTCGACGAGCTCGTCGACCGGGACCCGAACGTCGTGGTCGCGATCGCTGGCCGTGACGGCGTCGTGACTCAGCAGCTGCACGCACAGGCGGCCGCCCTTCGTCACGCCGACCGACTGAAGTTCCTGGGCCATAGGGGCGATGTCCCGGCGCTGCTGCAGATCGCCGACGTGTCGGTCTGCACCTCCTACCGCGAAGGTGGCGCGATGGCGGTCGTCGAGGCGTGGGCGGCTGGCACACCCGTGGCGCTGGTGCCGCTCGACGGGCTCAAGGGCGTTTTCGTCGACGGCCAGAACGCAGTAGTGCGACCGTCCGACCAGCTGGCGGCGGCGATCGGTGACCTGCTGTCCGACGCAGACCTGGCGGCCCGCCTGGTGGCGCAGGGCCGGGCCGACTTTGCCGCCCGGTTCACGGTCGAGCGGTCGGCCGAGCAGCTGCTCGACGTCTACCGCTGGGCCGCCGGCTCAGTCTGAGCCGCCGTCCTCGTCGGGCGCCGACCCGCCCCGGAGCCGTGCGACCACGGGAGCGGCACGCTCCCACCAGCCCGGCCGCACCCCGTCGGACGCGAAGCGTTCCCGCTGCTCGAGCAGCACGCCGGTGAGCCCGGAGGGCCGGACCACCGAGACGTCGGCGACGGCCTCGCAGCCCAGGTCCTTCTTGTGCCCCCGGGGGCCGCGCAGGTAGTCGAAAGTCGTGAGCCCCTGGGTCTCGGCCCACTCCATGGCGACGGTGCCCATCGTGATGCCCAGGCTCAACCGCGCGTAGTCGGGGTCCCAGCCGGTCTTGTAGACGCTGAACGAGTCGCCGGCCACGATGCCGAGCATCCCGGCCACGACGCGGTCGCCCTGCTCGAGCAGCAGGATCCACGGCACGTCCGGCGCGGTGCACTCGTCGGCCAGGTCGCGCAGGAACTGCATGCGGGTGTCGCTCATGCGCCCCTCGCCGCCCTGGGCGTTCCACCGGCCCTCGTGGACCCGTCGGAGCTGGTCGAGCGCCGCGGGGAAGTCGGGCCCGGCCGGCACCCAGCGCGACGTGATGCCCTCCTCGTCCATCTGGCGGTGCCGCCGGCGGACGTTCTTGCCCATCTTCTTGGACCAGGCGTCGGAGAAGTGGCCGTCGTCGGCGCGGGTGACCGCGGGGCACTCGGTGCGCCGGGTGACGGTGCCCCCGACCGTGTCCTGTGCGAGCTGTGCCCACCGGGGCGACAGGTTCTCCAGGTAGAGCGTCGCCCCCCGGGCCTGGTCGACCGCGGCGGCAAAGAGCGCGCGTGCGACGTCGTCGTCGACCGCGACGGGCCCGTTGTGGTCGGCCGAGCCGGTGCCGGCACCGGCGACGGACAGGTACGGGACCTTGACCGGCACCCGGGCCTGGAGCCGGCGCGAGGTCCGGGCCAGCGCGAGCACGCCGACCAGCCCGCCGTCGTCGTCCCGGGCGACGAGCAGCTCCGGCACGGCGTCGGGCACCAGGTGGCGCTGCCACACCACCAGCCAGGCCGGACGGCAGAACACGGGGGCACCGGTGCGGTGGGCCAGCGCCTCCCACTCGTCGCGCAGCCCGGCGACGGCGTCCATGCCGCGCCGCACCTCGACGTCGGCGCGTCGGATGCTGGTCTCGCCCCGTCCAGTCACCGGGTCAGGCTATCGGCGGCCCGCCGGAACCCGGCCGTGGGCGTCCGGGGCGCGGGAGGGCGGGCGCGGCATCCTGTGGTGGTGACCGGTACCCCCACCACGTCCCCGGCCTGGACCGGCGCCCTCGCCGGGCTGCTCGCGGCCGGCGCCGGGCTGGGCGCCGCGGAGCTGCTGGCCGGCGGCGTGCGGTCGGAGGGGTCGCCGGTGGTCAACGTCGGCAACCGGGTCGTGGACCTGGTGCCGCGGCCGGTCAAGGACTGGGCGATCTCCACGTTCGGCACCAACGACAAGGCGGTGCTGCTCGGTGGCGTCCTGGTGCTGCTCGCCGTCGCCGCAGCGGTCGTCGGTGTCGTGGCGCAGCGGCGGGGCACGAGCGCCGGCCTGGTCGGGGTCGGCCTGTTCACCGCCGTGGGGGTCGTGGCGTCGCTCGGCCGTGGCGGTGGCGGGTGGGGGGTCGTGGCCAGCCTGCTCGCCGGCGTGGTCGCCGGGGGCGTGGTCGCTCCGCGGTCGACCGGCCGACGATGGCGCCGTCCTCGACCGACCACGTGCCGCGGTCGCCGTTCCACCCGTCGAGCGTGGCGCCGTCGAAGGGGCGGATCACCTCCTCGCGGGCGTGCGCGGACGTGGCCGCGGCGAGGGCGAGGACGAGGACGTGGGCGAGGCGTCGGGCGAGGTGCATGTCATGCGTCACGCTACCGAACGCGCGCCACGCCGTATCCTCGCGCCATGTCGTTCGGACTGGGCCATGGCCGTGCGCTCGACGTCACCGGCGTCGGGCGCTCGCAGCAGGAACTGCCGCCGCCAGAGGCCGGCCGCCTCGGGCCGGCGTGGTTCTTCCCGGAGCGGCCGGACGCCCCGTTCGAGCTCGAGATCGGATCCGGCAAGGGAACCTTCCTGCTGCAGGAAGCGCCGGCGCACCCGGACGTGAACTACCTGGGCATCGAGTGGGCGGGCGAGTTCTACCGCTATGCCGCCGACCGCATCCGCCGTGCCGGCATCCCGAACGTGCGCATGCTGTACGCCGACGCCTCCGAGTTCGTGCGCTGCTGGCTGGCCGACGGGTCGTGCTCGGTGGTGCATCTCTACTTCAGCGACCCGTGGCCGAAGGCGCGCCACCACAAGCGCCGCGTGGTGCAGGACG
>CAIYXG010000553.1 GCA_903930035.1 uncultured Actinomycetes bacterium
CTCCAGCACGCCGGCCTGGACGTCTCGTTCGCGGGCCTCAAGACCGCCGTGGTCAACGACGTCCGGGCCCACCCCGACGTGCCCACCGCCGACGTGGCCGCCAGCTTCCAGGCCGCCGTCGTGGACGTGCTGGTGACCAAGGCGCGCCGCGCCGCCGACGAGGTCGGCGCCACCGCGCTCGCCCTGGGCGGGGGCGTGGCGGCCAACTCGCTCCTGCGGGAGGAGTTCCTGGGCGTGTGCACCGAGGCCGGGATCCAGGGGTTCGTCCCCTCCCGGTCGATGTGCACCGACAACGCCGCCATGATCGCCGCCGCCGGCTGGCACCGGCTCCGGCTGGACGGACCGACCCCCCTCGACCAGGGCGCAGACCCCAACCTGCGGCTCGCCACCTTCTGAGCCGGGCCGGCCGGGGGTGACCATGGAGGCGGAGTCCGACGGGGGCGCACCGGCCGGGCCGTCGGAGTGGGCCGGCCGCATGGCGCAGCAGGCGGAGCAGTGCGGCCTCCTGGGCTCCGACCTCTACGACCGGCTGCTGCGGCACCTGGCCGACGACGTGCGCGCTTCAGGCCCGACCTGGGACGTCGTGTCGCGGCGCGCCGGGCTGCGTTTCGGCCAGGCCGGACCCTTGCGTCTGGTGGGCGGTGCCCACCGGCTGGCGCTGGCGGGCGAGGCGCCCGGCTGGGCCGCCGTCCTGCCGAGCTGTGGCGGCCGGGTGCCCGACGACGCCGGCCTGGCCGCGGCGTGGGCGGCGCTGGTGGCGTCGCACCACGACGCGCTGGTCGCCGCCATGGACCGCGAGGTCCAGACCAACGAGGTCGCCCGGACCGCCGGGCTCGGCCTGGCGGTCGCCGCGACCGGGTTCGGCACGGCCCACCTGGTGGAGATGGGGTGCTCGGGCGCCCTCAACCTGCGCATGGACCGCTACTGCACGGAGGTCGGCGGGCTCGTCCTGGGCGACCCGGCGTCGGCGGTGCGCGTCCGGCCCGAGGTCCGGGGCGGGCCCGTGCCCGACGGACTGCGGCTGCCGAAGGTCCTGGGGCGGACCGGCATCGACCCGTTCCCCGTCGACGCCACGACCGACGAGGGCCGCCTGACCCTGCTGTCGTTCGTCTGGCCGGACCAGACGGCGCGGTTCGAGCGCCTGGCCGCCGCGGTCGAGGTGGCCGGGTCGGCCCCGGTGGACCTGGTGCGCACCACCGGCACTGCCCGGGCGGTCGCCGCGGCGCTCGACGTGGACGGTCCCCGTGTGGTGCTCCACTCGATCGTCTGGCAGTACCTCCCCACCTCCGAGCGCTGGGCGGTCACCGAGGCGCTCGAGTCGGCGGGGGAGCGGGCCACCCGGGACGCGCCGCTGGCCTGGGTGCGGTTCGAGCCCGACGAGTGGGACCGCCGCCGGGCCGCCGTGTGGCTGCGCACCTGGCAGGGTGCTGGTCCGTCCGGCCAGGACCGGCTGGTCGCGCACGTCGACTACCACGGCCGCTGGATCTCCCCGCTCCTCTGACCGGCCCCGCCGGACCGAGGACGGAACCGGCACGCCGAGCGCAACGAGGAGCCAGATTTCGGGGTGGGGGCGGCGCGGCTAGCACTCTCCCGCGGCGACTGCTATCTTTGGCAGTCGCAATCCGAGAGTGCTAATCGCCATGGAGGCCCTGAGCATGAACCTGCAGCCCCTTGAGGACCGCATCGTCGTCCGTCCGGCGGAGGCCGAGGAGACCACCAAGTCTGGTCTGGTCATCCCCGACACCGCCAAGGAGAAGCCCCAGCAGGGCGAGGTCCTGGCCGTCGGCCCCGGCCGTCGTTCCGAGACGGGCGACCTCATCCCCACCGACGTCAGCGTCGGTGACCGCGTCGTCTACTCCAAGTACGGCGGCACCGAGATCACCATCGAGGGCGAGGAGCTGCTCATCCTGCAGACCCGCGACGTCCTCGCCATCGTCAAGTGACCCGTCCTGACTGACTGAGAGCAACACATGTCCAAGATCCTGAAGTTTGACGACGAGGCGCGCCGCGCCCTCGAGGCCGGCGTGAACAAGCTGGCCGACGCCGTGAAGGTGACCATCGGCCCCAAGGGTCGCAACGTGGTGCTCGACAA
>CAIYXG010000554.1 GCA_903930035.1 uncultured Actinomycetes bacterium
CCATCGGCTTCATGGGCTGGGGCGTGTGGGCGCACCACATGTTCGCCTCGGGCATGGGCCCCATCTCGGTGCTGGCCTTCTCGCTCGCCACGATGTTCATCGCCGTGCCGACCGGCGTGAAGATCCTGAACTGGCTGGCCACCATGTACGGCGGCCGGCTCAAGTTCACGGTCGCCATGCTGTTCTCGATCGGCCTGGTGGGCATGTTCACCATCGGCGGCCTGTCGGGCGTGAGCCACGCCTTCGCCCCGGCCGACACCCAGCAGACCGACACCTACTACATCGTCGCCCACTTCCACTACGTGCTGTTCGGCGGCGCGCTGCTCGGCCTGTTCGCCGGCATGTACTTCTGGTGGCCCAAGGTGTTCGGCTACTTCCTGGGCGAGAAGGCCGGCAAGTGGCACTTCTGGCTGATGCTGGTGGGCTTCAACCTGACCTTCGGCCCCATGCACATCCTGGGTCTCCAGGGCATGATGCGCCGGACCTACACCTACACGCAGGGCCAGGGCTTCAACCTCTGGAACATGGTGGCCACCATCGGCGCCTTCACCATCGCGGTGTCCCTCCTGATCTTCATGTGGAACGTGGTGGCGAGCTACCGCAAGCACAAGGCGAACCCCGTCAACCCGGGCCCGGACCCGTGGGACGCCCGCTCGCTCGAGTGGATGATCCCGTCGCCCACCCCCGAGTGGAACTTCGACGAGGTCCCGGTGGTCGAGGAGTTCGACGAGTTCTGGCACCGCAAGTACGGCCACGACGAGAACGGCCGTCTGGTCCAGATCGCCACCGCCGAGGAGGTCGCCCAGAAGGGCACCGCCGAGAACGTGCACCTGCCGTCGCCGTCCTACTGGCCGCTGGTCCTGTCCCTGGGCCTGCCGCTGATCGGCTACGGACTGATCTTCAACCTGTGGTGGGCGCTGCCGGGCACCATCCTCCTGATCGCCGGCATCTTCGGCTGGATCATGGAGCCGTCGACGGACCCCGACGCCGGCCACCACGACGACCACGACCACCACGGCGACGACCACGACCCGAGCGCTGCGGCGCTCGAGCAGGGCGACGCCGACGGCGGGTCCACCGACGCCCCGGCGGAGACCGTGGCGGAGACCGAGGAGGCCCCCGTTGGCTGAGGTTGCCGACCTGGCGAACGACGAGATCGCCGACGTCGAGTTCCCCGACGACACGCATGCGACGTCGACCGGCATCTCGAACGAGAAGCTGGCGATGTGGACGTACCTGGCGTCCGACTGCCTGCTGTTCGGCGGTCTGATCTCGACGTACCTGATCTACAAGAACCGTCCGGGCACCATCCCGGGCCTGGCCGGCAGCCCGGTCAAGATCTCGTCGCTGTTCAACATCCCGTTCACCTCGATGACCTCTTTCATCCTCCTGATGAGCTCGCTCACCATGGTGCTGGCGGTCAACTCGACCATCCGGGGCGACATCCAGCGCACGCGGCTGTGGCTGGTGGCCACCGCCACGCTCGGCGGCCTCTTCCTGGGCGGCCAGGTCTACGAGTTCACCGAGTTCGTGCGTGAGGGCATGGGCTTCACCACCAACGTGTCGGCCTCGGCGTTCTTCACGCTCACCGGCTTCCACGGCGTGCACGTGCTCGTCGGCGTCATCATCCTCCTGTCCACCGTGGCGATCTCCTTCAAGAAGAAGGTCGTGGCGGAGCAGGTCGAGACCGTCGGCCTCTACTGGCACTTCGTCGACATCGTCTGGGTCATCATCTTCACGATCATCTACCTGATTCCCTGACGTGGCCGACCGGCCCAGCTGAACGAGAACTTGAGGAGCAACAGGTGAGCAGCACCCTCGACGTGGACAACGACTCCCCGGCACACCCGGGCGAGCACCACGACCACGGACCGTCCGACAAGCAGTACTTCACGATCTTCTGGGTGCTGGTGGCCATCACCGTGCTCGAGGTCAGCACCTATTGGTGGGACGACATCCTGAACGCCGACACCGAGCCGGTCGCCGTGCCGCTCCTGATCGTGCTGATGGTGGTCAAGTTCTTCCTGGTCGCCCTGTACTTCATGCACCTGAAGTTCGACCGGCCGATCCTCCGGCGCATCTTCTGGGCCGGCATGCTCACGGCCATCTTCGTGTACGTGGTGGCCCTGTCGGCGATGAACTTCTGGCAGGACTCCGGCACCGTCCAGTTCAACGACCCGCCCCCGGCCGTCTCGCCGCCGACCACTGCTGAGGTCGGCGGGGCAACTGCAGGGGGCTGATCCCCCGTGGTGCTCGCCTCGACCTCTGCGATGCCCCCATGGGTCGCGCACGTCGAGGTGTGGCTGCTCGTCGCCGCCATCGTCGGCTACGGCATCTACGTGGCCCGGGTGATCCAGCCCGCCGCGGTCGCCGCCGGTGCGCCGCCGCTCACCCGGCGGCAGGTGACCTGGTTCTGGGTCGGCGTCGTGGTCTTCTGGGTCTCCACCGACTGGCCGATCCACGACATCGCCGAGGAGCGCCTCTACCTGGTGCACATGCTGCAGCACGTCCTGCTGACGCTGGTGCTGCCGCCGGTCATGCTCCTCGCCACCCCGGAGTGGCTCATGCGGCTCATCCTGGGCCAGGGGCGGTTCAAGCGGGTCGTCTACTGGTGGGCCCGGCCGGCGCCGGCGCTCCTGCTCAACGCCGGTCTCGTGGCGCTCTCGCACGCCGCCGTGGTGGTCAACACCTCCATCTCCAACGGCTGGCTGCACTACGGCGTCCACGTGGTGCTGGTGGCCTCGTTCTTCCTGGTGTGGATCCCCATCTGCGGCTCGCTCCGCGACCTGCAGGTGACGCCGCCGGTGAAGATGCTCATGCTCTTCCTGCTGTCGATCATCCCGACCATCCCGGCCGCGTTCCTGACCACGGCTGAGGCGGTCCTCTACCAGGGGTACAACCGTGACCCCCGGCTCTGGGGCCTGACGGTCGTCAACGACCAGCAGCTGTCGGGGATCGTCATGAAGATCATCGCCGGCTTCTACCTCTGGGGGATCATTGCCATGATCTTCTTCCAGTGGTCGCTGCGGGACCGGAACCACACCAGCCGCTACCGCGGCAAGCTCGTCGAGCGGCCCGAGCCGCAGCCCGAGACGGTGCCGTCCGGGTCGGCCGACTGAGCCGGCCTACTCCCAGCGGAAGGTCGACGCCGCGGCGACCGGCGCCGCCACCGCCCAGACGGCCAGGCTGGTCCACGCCCACCCCGGCACCGTGCGCCCTGCCACGAGCGACCCGGTGAGCACCTCGGCGAGGGGCGCGGCGGGCAGCAACTTGGCCACGGCGGCGACCGGGCCGGGCAGCTCGTCGAGGGGGACGACCATGCCCCCGGTGAGCAGCAGCACCAGGTAGAGCCCGTTGGCGGCCGCCAGCGTGGTGAGGCCGGGGAGGGTGCCGGCCATCAGCAGGCCCAGACCGCCGAACGCCGCCGTGCCGAGCAGGCCGCCAAGCACCGCCGTCGCCCACCCGCCGGACGGCGACCACCCGAGCAGCAGCGCCACCCCGACCAGCACCAGCCACTGCACGACCTCGACGGTCAGGACGAACAGGATCTTGGCCGCAGTCCAGCGCGGCCGGCCGAGCGGCGAGGCCCCCAGCCGCTTCAGCACGCCGTAGGACCGCTCGAACCCGGTCCCGATGCCGAGGGAGACCATCGCGGTGGACATCACGGCCAGCGCGAGCACGCCGGGGGCCAGGAAGTCGACCGGCTCGTCGGTCCCGGTGGGGAGCACGTCGACGGTGGAGAAGAAGACCAGCACCAGCAGCGGGATGCCCAGGCTGACCAGCAGCTGTTCCCCCTGCCGGCTGCCGAGCGCCAGCTCGGTCCGGTACTGCGACCACAGCGCGCGCACTACCGGGACCTCCGGCCCCGCCGGCCCGGGCGCCCGTCGTCGGGCACCGCCGGTCCCTCGGACGCCGTGAGCCGGCGGAACACGTCGTCGAGGCGCTGCCGGCCGGCGCGCAGGTCGCCCAGCGGCAGGTCGCGCTCGGCCAGCCACGCCGTCAGTGCCGCGACCTGTGCCGGTGTCGGCGCCACGCGGGCCCGGTACTCGCCGGGCCCCAGGGCGTCCACCGGACCCCCCAGCGCGGCGGCGAGCGAGCCGGTGTCGAGCCCGTCGGGGGCTGCGAACAGGATCTCGTCGCCGTCGACGGCGGACAGCAGCTCGGCGGTGGTCCCGTCGGCGACCACCGTGCCCCGGTCCACGATCACGACGCGGTCGGCCATCCGCTGCCCTTCGTCGAGGTCGTGGGTGGTCAGCACGACGGCGACGCCGTCGGCGGTCAGCTGCGCGACGACCTCCCGGACGAGCGTCCGGCCCTCCTGGTCGATGCCCGAGGTCGGCTCGTCGAGGAAGACCACCTGCGGCCGGCCCACCAGCGCCAGGGCGAGCGAGAGACGCTGGCGCTCGCCGCCCGACCGGCGCCGGGCGGCGGTGCGGGACCGGTGCGACAGCCCGACGCGGGCGAGCAGCTCGTCGGGGTCGGCGGCGTCGTCGAAGAACCCGGCGTACTGGACGAGCAGCTCGCGGGGCCGGACCCCGAGCGGGATGCCGCCGTCCTGGAGCATGAGGCCGACCACGCGGACGAGGGCGGCGTGGTCGGTGCGGGGGTCGAGCCCGAGCACCCGGGCCGACCCGCCGGCACGCGGCCGGTAGCCCTCGAGGTGCTCGAGGATCGAGGTCTTGCCGGCGCCGTTGGGGCCGAGCAGCGCCGTGACCTGGCCGCGGGCGGCGGCGAAGCTGACGCCGTCGACGGCGGTCGTCCGGCCGTAGCGGACGGTCAGGTCCTCG
>CAIYXG010000555.1 GCA_903930035.1 uncultured Actinomycetes bacterium
GCCGGCCGCCGCGAGCGCGCAGGACACGCACATCGGGGGGCGCGAGTCGCCGAACGGGTACACCAGGCAGTCGGTGCAGAACAGGTGGCCGCACTGGCCGCAGGCACCGGTGGCCCGCAGCGACGGGTGGTCCGCGCAGGAATGTGGCATGTCGGTCCCGTCCTTCCGGCCGTCGGTCTGTGCAGAGGGCATCGGCCGGGGCCCGCAGCCCCTTGAACCTTTCCGGAACGTGGTCGGGGCGCCCCTGCACGGTGGGCGAGAATGGGGCACGTGACTGACACCCGCGCCGACCTGCCGAACGTCCTGGCCCACCGCTATGCCAGCCCGGAGATGGTCGAGCTGTGGTCCCCGCAGCACAAGGTCGTGCTGGAGCGGCAGCTGTGGATCGCCGTCATGACGGCGCAGTCCGAGCTGGGCATCGACGTCCCGGCCGAGGCCGTCGCCGCCTACGAGTCGGTGGTCGACCAGGTCGACCTGGACGCCATCGACGCCCGCGAGCGCGTCACCCGCCACGACGTCAAGGCCCGTCTCGACGAGTTCTCGGCGCTGGCCGGCTACGAGCACGCCCACAAGGGCATGACGTCGAGGGACCTCACCGAGAACGTCGAGCAGCTGCAGGTCCGGGCCGGCCTGGAGCTGGTCCGCGACCGCGCGGTGGCCACGCTGGTGGCGCTGGCCCGGCTGGCCGCCGAGCACGCCGACACCGTGGTCGTGGGCCGGAGCCACAACGTGGCCGCGCAGGCGACCACGCTCGGCAAGCGGTTCGCCAACTACGGCCAGGAGCTGCTCCAGGCCGTCGAGCGCGTCAACGAGCTCATCGCCCGCTACCCGCTCCGGGGCCTCAAGGGTCCGGTCGGGACCCAGCAGGACCTGCTCGACCTGCTCGACGGCGACACGGCCCGGCTCGACCAGCTCGAGCAGCGGGTCGCCGCCCACCTGGGCTTCGACCACGTGCTGGACAACGTGGGCCAGGTGTACCCGCGGTCGCTCGACCTCGAGGTGGTGGCCGCGCTCGTCCAGCTGGTGTCGGGCCCGGCCTCGCTGGCCACGACGCTGCGCCTCATGGCCGGCAACGAGCTGGTGACCGAGGGGTTCCGTCCCGGCCAGGTCGGTTCGTCGGCGATGCCGCACAAGATGAACGCCCGCAGCTGCGAGCGGGTGTGCGGGTTCCGGGTGATCCTCAACGGCTACCTGACCATGGCCTCGGGCCTGGCGGGGGAGCAGTGGAACGAGGGCGACGTGTCGTGCTCGGTCGTGCGCCGCGTCATGCTGCCCGACTCCTTCCTGGCCGCCGACGGTGCCTTCCAGACGCTGCTCGACGTCCTGCGCGGCTTTGGCGCCTACCCGGCGGTCGTCGAGCGCGAGCTCGACCGCTACCTGCCGTTCCTGGGCACGACCAAGGTCCTCATGGCCGCCGTGCGCAACGGCGTCGGCCGGGAGGAGGCGCACGAGGCCATCAAGGAGCACGCCGTCGCGGTGGCGCTCGAGATGCGCGAGCAGGGCCTGTCGCAGAACGACCTGGCCGAGCGCCTCGGCAACGACGCCCGTCTGGGGCTCGGGACCGAGGCCGTGGCCGCCGCGATGGGCGACCCGCTGACGTTCATCGGCAACGCCGCCGGCCAGACCGCCGCGTTCGTCGCCGCGGTCGAGGCCCTCGCCGCAAGGTACCCCGACGCCGCCGCGTACCAGAGCGGCGACATCCTCTGACCCCGGCCACTGGAGACCCGTGAGCACACTGCGCGACTGCCCCGACCTGGGCCTGCCCCACCTGCACCGCGGCAAGGTGCGCGACCTGTTCGACGCCGGCGACGACCGCCTGCTCATGGTGGCGTCGGACCGCCTGTCGGCGTTCGACGTGGTCATGGACGAGCCGGTGCCGGACAAGGGCCGCGTGCTGACCGCCATGTCGGTCCACTGGTTCGAGGCGCTCGGGGGGATCATCGGGAACCACCTGCTGTCGACGGACCTGGCCGACCTGCCGGAGCCGGCCCGGCGCAACGACCTGGCCGGTCGCGTGATGCTGTGCCGCCGTGCCCGGATGCTGCCCATCGAGTGCATCGTGCGCGGCTACGTGGCGGGCTCGGCCTGGAAGGAGTACCGGCGCGACGGCACCATCCACGGCATGGCGGTGCCCGCAGGGCTGGTCGAGGCCGACCGCCTGCCCGAACCCATGTTCACGCCGTCCACCAAGGCCGACGTCGGGGACCACGACGAGAACATCTCGTTCGACCGGGCCGTGGGGCTCGTGGGCGGCGACCTGGCCGAGCAGGCCCGCGCGGCCAGCCTCGAGATGTTCGCCGCCGCCTCCGCCCGGGCCGAGGCGGCCGGGTTCCTGCTGGCCGACACCAAGTTCGAGCTGGGACTGGTCACCGACGACGCGGGCGAGCAGGTCCTGGTGGTGGCCGACGAGGTCCTCACCCCGGACTCGTCGCGGTTCTGGGCCACCGAGGACTGGGCCCCGGGCGCCACGCCCCACGGGTTCGACAAGCAGCCGGTGCGGGACTTCCTGGAGACGCTCGACTGGGACAAGACGCCGCCGCCGCCGGCCCTGCCCGACCCGGTGGTCGCGGCCACTGCGGAGCGCTACCGCGCCGCCTACGAGCGGATCTGCGGCCGGTCGCTCGACGAGTGGCCCGGCGCCTGACGGACCGCCGGTCCCGACGCCGGCAGGACGGTCCTGTGGCAGGTCCCCGGTGTGCGAGAGTTGGCACATGATCTTCGACGTCACCGTGGAGGTCCGCCTCCGACCCGGCATTGCCGACCCGCAGGGCGCGACCATCGAGCGCGCCCTCCCCGCCCTGGGCTTCGACGGGGTGCAGGACGTGAAGGTGGGCAAGTCGATCCGCTTCACGATCGACGCCGAGAGCGAGACCGCGGCGTTCGCCGAGGTCGAGGACCTGTGCCACCGGTTCCTGACCAACCCGGTGATCGAGGACTCCGTCGTGACCATCGCGGCGGGGGCCAGCGCCTGATGGGGGCCACGGTCGCAGTCGTCCGGTTCCCGGGCACCAACTGCGAGTTCGACGTCGTCGAGGCCGTGGAGTCCCTCGGCGGGCAGGCCCAGATCGTCTTCCACGACGAGACCTCGCTCGGCGGCGCCGACGCCGTCGTGGTGGCCGGCGGGTTCGCCCACGGCGACTACCTGCGCCCCGGTGCCATCGCCCGGTTCTCGCCCGTCATGGCGGCGGTCACCGAGTTCGCGGCCGACGGCGGCCCGGTCGTGGGCATCTGCAACGGCTTCCAGGTCCTGACCGAGGCCAACCTGCTGCCCGGCGCCCTCCAGAAGAACGCCGGCCTGAAGTTCAAGTGCCAGATGGCCGACCTGGTGGTCGCGTCGAGCGACTCGGTCCTGACCTCCCAGGCCCAGGTCGGCGACGTGCTGCGCATCCCGATCAACCACTTCGAGGGCAACTACACGTGCTCGCCCGAGACGCTGGCCGAGCTGCGCGGCGACGACCGGATCGTGGTCCGCTACGCGGAGAACCCCAACGGGTCGGTCGACGACATCGCCGGCATCTGCAACGAGGGCCGCAACGTGGTGGGGCTCATGCCGCACCCCGAGCGCGCCTGCAACGAGCTGCTCGGCTCGGTCGACGGCCGGGTGATGCTCGGGTCGCTGCTGGCCGCGGCCGGCGCCCGGGTCTGACGGTCCGGACCGGGCCGGTCAGGCGCCGCGGCTGATGCCGGCGGCCTTGAGCGTCGCGGCGCTCACGCCCACCTCGCGCCACGCGGCGTACGAGATGCCCTTGCGCTCGCCGTAGCCCTTGGCGGACTTCACGAAGTCGGACTCCAGGGCGGTCAGGTCGACTGTGGTGGTCAGCGACTCGAGCTCGGCGAGCAGGTCCAGGCGCTCCTGGACGAGCGACAGGCGGGTCATGGGGTCGGCCGACACCAGCTCGGTGTCGATCTTGGCGAGCCGGGCGTTGACCGAGTCCGGGGTGCGCCTGCGGCCCCGCTTCGGACGGTGCTGGTCGAGCGCCTCGAGGTACGCGCGCACGGCGCGACCCTCGGCACGCCCTGCTGCGAGCGCGGCCTTGTGCTCGTCGGTCATCTTGGACTTGGGTGCTGCCATAGCCGGACAGTCCACACCCCTGGTCGTGGACCGTGCAAGCACCGTCGACCGTCTGCGCGCCGACTACTCAGTGCGGTCGTCTGTCCCCACGCTCCGTGGGGAATTCTGGAGTGTCCCTCCAATGGAGATGTGATCGAGTTGCCGGCGTCCGTCGAACATCTCGGCGCGACCCAGCGATCAGAGAGGTTCCCATGGACGTCGAACGTCGAAGTGGCTCGCAGGACCCGGCCGGGCACAGGCAGCGCAGGTGGTCGCGGAGTGCCGTGGCCCTGCTCGCCGCCGTGATGGTCTCGTCGACGGTCGTGGCGCTGTCGCCCGGCGTCGCGGGGGCCGACGTGCGCGAGTTCAGCGAGCCCGGCGTCTACGCGTTCACCGTGCCCACCAGCTGGCCCCGTTCGCGGCCGCTGCCCCGGGCCTGGTGGTACTGACCGACCGGTCGTTCGCAGGCCCATGGCTCCGGGCCTGCCCGGCCGGCACGCGGTGACCTCACGGTTGCCGCGCCCGGTCGGGCACGGTCCTGCGGCCCACTAGGTTCAGGGCCATGCCCGCCGGCGACGCAGCGACCCCCGAACCCGTCCACCGCTCCCTCGGTCTGACCGACGACGAGTACGAGCTGATCCGCGAGATCCAGGGCCGTGAGCCCAACCACCTGGAGCTCGCGATGTACTCGGTCATGTGGTCCGAGCACTGCTCGTACAAGAGCTCGCGGATCCACCTGAAGCGGTTCCCGACCACGGCCGAGTGGGTCCTGGTCGGCCCTGGCGAGGGTGCCGGCGTGGTCGACGTGGGCGACGGCATCGCCGCCGCGCTGCGCATCGAGTCGCACAACCACCCGTCGGCCATCGAGCCCTACCAGGGTGCGGCCACCGGGGTGGGCGGCATCCTGCGCGACATCTTCTCCATGGGTGCCCGGCCCATCGCCGTCATGGACCCGCTGCGCCTGGGCCCGCTCGACGACGCCCGGTCCCGCTGGATCGCCGAGGGCGTCGTGTCCGGCATCTCCGGCTACGGGACCTCCGTCGGCGTGCCCAACATCGGCGGCGAGACGGTCTTCGACGAGTGCTACGCCGAGAACCCGCTCGTGAACGTGCTGGCGCTCGGCATCATGCCGGCCGAGCGGCTGGTCCTGGGCCGCGCCGAGGGCGTCGGCAACCTGGCCGTGCTGCTCGGCTCGAGCACCGGCCGCGACGGCATCGGCGGCGTGTCGGTCCTGGCCTCGGCCGAGTTCTCCGACGACGGCTCCGACGCCGACAAGCGCCCGAGCGTCCAGGTGGGCGACCCCTTCGAGGAGAAGCGGCTCATCGAGGCGTGCCTGGAGCTGCTCGACCGCAACCTGGCGGTCGGTGTGCAGGACCTGGGCGGTGCCGGCATCACGTGCGCGACCTCGGAGACCGCGGCCAAGGGCGGCGCCGGCATGGACGTCTTCGTGGCGCCCATCCCGCAGCGCGAGCAGGGCATGGAGCCCTTCGAGGTCATGACCTCGGAGTCCCAGGAGCGCATGCTCGCCATCGTCGAGCCCGGCAACCTCGACGCCGTGCTCGAGATCGCCCGCCGCTGGGAGATCCGGGCCACGGTGATCGGCGAGGTCACCGGCTCGGGCCGCCTGCGCGTGCTGTCCGACCGTGACGGCGAGGTGCTGGCCGACGTGCCGGCCAAGTCGCTCGAGGAGGACGCCCCGCTCTACGACCGGCCCCGGGCCGAGCCGGCCGACCTGGCCGACCGCCGGGCCGAC
The DNA here is from genome assembly GCA_903930035.1 of uncultured Actinomycetes bacterium. Taxonomy (GTDB): domain Bacteria; phylum Actinomycetota; class Acidimicrobiia; order Acidimicrobiales; family Microtrichaceae; genus CAJANQ01. The sequence goes on from CAIYXG010000555.1 coordinate 5,805, forward strand.
TCCGCCAACTCGCTCCCGGCGCCGGCCGACGTGGCCGCCGACCTGCGGGCGATGCTGGCCGACACCTCGTGGGTCTACTCGCAGTACGACCACCAGCTGTTCCTGAACTCGGTCGAGACCCCGGGCGGCGACGCCGCGGTCCTGCGGCTGAAGCACCCGACCACCGGTGCCGACACCGGCCGCGGCCTGGCGCTCACGACCGACGGCAACCACCTGTGGTGCGCCGTCGACCCGCGGGCCGGCTCCGCGCTCACGTTCGTCGAGTCGGCCATGAACCTGGCCGTCGTGGGGGCGCGCCCGGTGGCGATGGTCAACTGCATGAACTTCGGGAGCCCCGAGGACCCCGAGGTCATGTGGCAGTTCTCGGAGTCCGTCGACGGGTTCACCGAGGCGCTCGACGCCTTCGGCACCCCGTGCATCGGCGGCAACGTCAGCCTCTACAACGCCTCCAAGGGCCGGCCCATCGACCCGACGCCCATCATCGGCGTGCTCGGCGTCGTCGACCAGCTCGACCGCCGTCCCCCGGGCGTCACGCTCGTCGAGGGCGGCCGTCTGCTCCTGGTGGGCCACGGCGATCCCGAGCTGTCGGGCTCGCTCTGGGCCGCGCTGCACGGCCACCGCGGCCGGGGCACCCTCCCGGCCGTCGAGCTCGAGCATGCCAAGGCCGCGGTCGACGCCGTCCGCGAGCTGGTGGCCGACGGACTGGTGCTCGGCGCCCACGACGTGGCGCAGGGCGGTGTGGGCCTGGCGCTCGCCGAGCTGGCCGTGCAGTCCGGCACGGGCGTGACCGCGGCCCGCATCGCCGACCACGCCGAGCTGTTCTCCGAGGTCCCGGGCCGCGCCGTGCTGTGCGTGGACCCCGAGCAGACCGTCGTGGTGCTCGAGCGCCTGGAGCAGGCCGGCGTGCCCGTGGCCCGCATCGGCGTGGCCGGCGGCGACCGGTTCGCCGTCAAGGGGCTCTGCGACGTGGCGCTCGCCGACCTGACCTCGGCGTGGACCGACCGCCTCCCCGACGCCCTCGGGTCCGGCACCACCCAGGGCTGACGAGCCGGTTGACCACCGGTCGGTTCGCGCCCAGCCCGAGCGGGCCCCTGCACGTCGGCAACCTGCGGACCGCGCTCGTCGCCTGGTGCGCGGCCCGTCACGACGGCGGGTCGTTCCTGGTCCGGGTCGAGGACCTCACCACCGGCGCCGCACCGGTGGCCGAGCAGTCCCAGCTCGACGACCTGGCCGCGCTCGGCCTGGACCACGACGGCCCGGTCTGGCGGCAGTCGGAGCGCACCGCGGCCTACGACGCCGCCATCGCCGCCTGGTTCGCCGACCAGCGGGGCGACGCGCTGCCCAGCCGCTTCGGCATCGCCGGCACCCGCCGCCAGACCCTGCGCTACGGCGAGAATCCGCACCAGCAGGCTGCGCTCTACGGGACGTTCTTCGAACACTTTGAGCAGCTCCAGGGCAAGGAGCTCAGTTATAACAACATTCTCGACATCACCTCGGCTACGTACCTGATCGGCGAATTCGAGCGGCCGAC
>CAIYXG010000556.1 GCA_903930035.1 uncultured Actinomycetes bacterium
CGGGTCGGACATGCGGCTCAGTCCGCGTCGCGAGCGAAAAGGGCGTCGACGAACTCGTCGGCGTCGAAGTCGACCAGGTCGCCCGCCGTCTCGCCCAGGCCCACGAGCTTCACGGGGATGCCCAGCTCGGAGCGGATGGCGAACACGATGCCGCCCTTGGCGGAGCCGTCGAGCTTGGTGAGGACCACGCCGGTGAGGTCGGTGGCCTCCGTGAACTGCCGCGCCTGCTGGAGGCCGTTCTGGCCGGTGGTGGCGTCGAGGACCAGCAGGACCTCGGTCACCGTGCCGTCGGCCTTGTCCGCCACGCGACGCACCTTCTTGAGCTCCTCCATGAGGTTGGTGCGGGTGTGCAGGCGGCCGGCGGTGTCGGCGAGGACCACGTCGGCCCCGCGGGCCGTCGCGGCGCTGATGGCGTCGAACACCACCGACGACGGGTCGCCACCCTCGGCGCCCCGCACGAGCTGGGCGCCCGACCGCTCGGCCCACGTGCCGAGCTGCTCGGCGGCCGCCGCCCGGAAGGTGTCGCCGGCGGCCATCACGACGCTCGTGCCCTCGTCGGCGAGCCGCCGGCCCACCTTGCCGATGGTCGTGGTCTTGCCGACCCCGTTCACGCCGACGAACAGCCACACGGTCGGTCCCTGGTCGGCCCGGGCCAGGCCGACCGGACCCGCCAGCCGCGACTTCATCTCGTCCTTCACGGCCTCGACCAGGTCCTCCGGGGTCGTCACGCCCCGCTCCTTGACCGTGGCCCGCACCGAGTCCAGCAGCTCCTGGGTGGGGCCCACGCCGACGTCCGCGAGGATCAGCGCCTCCTCCAGGTCGTCCCACGTGGCCTGGTCCACCGTGCCACGGGCGAGGATCGAGCCGACGTAGCCGGAGAACGCCGAGCGGGCCCGGCCGAGGCGGCCCTTGAACGTCGGCCGCTCCAGCACCTCGGTGGCCTGGCCGTCGCCGGTGACGAGCTCCTCATCGCCCAGGGCGAGCCGCTCCAGCTCCTCGTCGGTGAGCTGCTCGTCCTCGGCCACCTCGGGGCCGACGATGAGCACCTCGCGGGGCAGCACGCCCGGGAGGACCTCCTCGACCTCGACCTCCGGGGCCGTCAGCTCCTCCGCCGTCGACGGCGCCTGGCCGTCGCGCAGCAGCGTGGGGCTGGTCGCACCCTCGAGGGCGTCGCGCCGCTCCTCGACCGGCGGCTCGAGGACCTCGCCACGGGGCCGGCGGCGCACGACGACGAGCCCGACGACCACGGAGAGGAGCGCGACGGCGGACAGGACGACGACGAGGGTTCCCATGGGACGGGACCCTACTTCGCCCCTGCGCCTGAGCGATCGGCCAGATTGTCCGGGTGGGTGACTGCGGAATCGCTGCGGGCGCCGTACCGTTCCCCGGGAACGAACGACCGGCCGACCAGGTCCGGTCCCCACACGGGAGCGCACCCCCAGATGACCGACCCGACCAGCCAGCCGCCCCTCCAGCAGACGCCGCCGCCCCCGCCGCCGGAGGCGGCACAGCTCGAGCGCCTGCTGTTCGAGGTGAAGAAGGTGATCGTGGGCCAGGACCGCGCGATCGAGCGGATGCTGGCGTGCCTGCTCGCGGGCGGCCACTGCCTGCTCGAGTCCGTGCCCGGCCTGGCGAAGACGCTCTCCGCCGAGACGCTCGCCACGGCGGTCGGCGGCACCTTCGCCCGGATCCAGTTCACGCCGGACCTGCTGCCCGCCGACGTCGTGGGCACCCGCATCTACCGCTCCTCGACGGAGCAGTTCGACGTCGAGCTGGGCCCCGTGTTCGCCAACTTCCTGCTCGCCGACGAGATCAACCGTGCGCCCGCCAAGGTGCAGTCGGCGATGCTCGAGGTCATGGCCGAGGGCCACGTCACCGTCGGCGGCGAGACCCATGACGTGCCCACCCCGTTCCTGGTGATGGCCACGCAGAACCCGATCGAGTCCGAGGGCGTCTACCCGCTCCCGGAGGCGCAGCGGGACCGGTTCCTCATGAAGGTCGTCCTGGGCTACCCCTCCCCCGCCGAGGAGGTCGAGATCGTCCAGCGCATGGGCACCTCGGCCCCCGTGGCCGAGCTGGTGCTCGAGCTCGAGCAGGTGCGGGATCTCCAGGC
>CAIYXG010000557.1 GCA_903930035.1 uncultured Actinomycetes bacterium
ACCTGGTCGAGCGCGAACACCTCCGACATCACGGGCTGGATGGCGCCGCGGTCGATGAGGCGGTTCATCTCCCACGCCTCCTGGTAGTTGGCGAAGTGCGACGAGACGATGCTCTTGAGCTTCATCCAGAGGTGCCGGTTGTCGTACTCGATCATGTAGCCCGAGGTGGCGGCGCAGGTCACGACCTTGCCGCCGCGCTTGGTGATGAACACCGAGGCGCCCATGGTGGAGCGGCCCGGGTGCTCGAACACGATGTCGGGGTCGTCGCCGAGCATCCCCCGGACCTTCTTGCCGAGGCGCCGCCACTCGCCCTCGTCCTGCGTGGTCTCGTCGGACCAGAAGTTGTAGCCCTCGGCGCGACGGTCGATGACGTGCTCGCAGCCCATGGCCCGCAGCAGCTGGGCGCGGCTCTCGCTCGACACCACGCCGACCGGCACGCCGCCGCCGTTGAGGACGAGCTGGGTGGCGTAGGCGCCGATGCCGCCGGTCGCACCCCAGATGAACACGTTGTCGCCCTGCTTCATGCGGCCGGCGTGGTCGCCGACGAGCATCCGGTACGAGGTCGAGGCGCACAGTGCGTTGACCGCCGCCTCCTCCCACGAGAGGTGCTCGGGCTTGGGCATGAGCTGGTTGGCCTTGACGATCGTCAGCTCGCCCAGGCCGCCGTAGTTGGTCTCGAAGCCCCAGATCCGCTGGTTGGCGGCGAGCATCGAGTCATTGTGGGCCGAGGGGTCCTGGTCGTCGACGTGGTTGCAGTGGATGGTGACCCGGTCGCCCGGCTTCCAGTTGCGGACCGCCGAGCCCACCTTGAGCACGACGCCCGAGCCGTCGGACCCGACCACGTGGAAGTCCTGCGCGTGGCGGGCGCCCCAGACCGACTCCCGGCCCAGGCGGTCCAGGAACCCGAAGGTCGAGACCGGCTCGAAGATCGAGGTCCACACCGTGTTGAAGTTGATGGCCGACGCCATCATCGCCACGTAGACCTCGTCGGGCGCGATCTCGGGGGTGGCGATCTCGCCCACGTGGAGCGACTTGCGCGGGTCCTTGTCGGCCGACTCGACGCCCTCCCACATGTCCTGCTCGCTGCGCAGCACGTAGGCGGCCCGGTAGGACTCCGGGATGGTCAGGTTGGCAAAGTCCTCCGAAGAGGCACCGGCGTTGATGGCGTCGAGGATCTCCTGCATGGGGCGAGAAGGTACAGCCCCCGGCCACCCCGCTCACAACTACAGCGGCGCTTTTTGTCAGGAAACCGGTTTCTGGTGATGGGGAGGGGCAGCCCAGGACGCGCCACGGCCCCCGGCCGCGCTGGCGGTCGGGGGCCGTGGTGGGCGTCCGGTTGGGCGGCGGGCCCTGGACTGTCGGTCAAGGGACGGTCAGAACCACCAGCGGAGCGGGACGACCTTCGACTTCGGCCACTCGTTCGGCACGGCGAAGGCACCCTTCGTCCGGAAGACCCGGCGCCACTCGGTGCGGTAGTCGCACCGGGCGACCAGGGCGGCGGCGATGGCCCGGCTCCTTGCGGAGCTATAGATCCGGTAGGGCCGGCGGGCCGGGCAGGAGACGGCCGGGGTCGAGGGCGCCGTCGTGGGCGGGGTGGTGGTCGTCGGCGGAGTGGTCGTCGGCGGGGTCGACACCGCCGCGGTCAGCGACATGTTGTAGTGCTCGCCGTTCGGCGCCGACAGCCAGCCCACACCGCCGGCGTTCGTCTTGCTCACGAACGACGGGGTCGGCGTCACGGTCGTGGCCGGCTGGGCGGTGTGGTACTTCCAGCCGACGTCCATCGAGCCCTCCATCACCACCCAGTACTGCGTGCTCGCCGTCAGCGCGAGCGAGGCCGGGGCGGTGAGCTGGCCGTCGCCCCAGGGGCCGATGGTCTGGTTGGAGGCCAGCGTCGCCAGGGTCGTGCCCGGGCTGCCGCCGTTGTCGGCGCGGACCGAGATGGAGTAGGTGCCGCTGAGGCCCGAGTTGTTGCGCAGCCACACCGTCACCGAGGTGAGCGTCGAGGCCGAGCTGCCGGACGTGAATGACTGGGCCGGGACGTTCTCCAGGCGGGTCCAGGCGCCGTCCTGCATCAGGTGGTAGATCGACGGGGCCGTTGCGCCGGCGCTCGGCGCCACGGTCAGGGACCCGAGCAGCACGGCGCTGGCGGCCAGGACCGCGAGCCCGATCTTCTTGGTGGTGCCGGTCTTCCTCATGTCGTTGTTCCTTCTGGTCGGGCCGGCGCACTCCACGCCGGCGACCGCCACCCCCTCGGAGCGACGTGCGACTTCCTTCGACCCCCGGCGTCCTTGACTTGAGGATTACTTGAGGTTTCTTGAGGATCTGTCGGAGTTCCGTCGAGCTGGGACAACCCAACTGGGCGCCGGCCCAGGAACGCAGCAGCCCCCGACCGCTGCTGCGGTCGGGGGCCGGCTCACCGTTCGAGGGCTGCGGATGGCGGGGGGCCACCAACCTGGCGGAGCGGGGGGCCGCTCCATTCCCTCACCCTGTGGGTACCCAGAGGATTACATGAGGTCTTCTTGAGTGCAAGCGAAATGTGTGTCCTGCCGCCCGTGGGACGATCGCGACCGTGCCGGCCACCCACGCCCCCCGACTCACGAGCGAGCGCCTGGTCCTGCGGGCATGGACCGACGACGACCGGAGGCCACTCGAGGACCTGTGCGCCGACCCGGTCGTCATGGCGCACTTCCCTGCGCCGCTCACCCCGGCCGGGACCGCGGACCTCCTGGCCCGGTCCGACCGCAGCTGGGACGACGACGGGTACGGGCTCTGGGCCGTCGAGCTGCTGCCCACCGCCCCCACCGGGCCGGCGGCCTGCATCGGCACCGTCGGGCTGGCCCGCGCCGACTGGCTGGCGCCGGGCACGGTCGAGGTCCTCTGGCGGCTGGCGGCGGCCCACTGGGGCCACGGCTACGCGCCCGAGGCGGCCACCGTGGCCCTGGCGTTCGCCTTCCTGCAGCTCGGCCTGGAGGAGGTCGTGGCGCTCACGGTCCCGGCCAACACGCAGTCGCTCCGGGTGATGGAGAAGGTCGGCATGGCCCACGACCCGGCACGGGACGCCGACCACCCGCGGGTCGACCCGACCGTGCACCCCCACCTGGTGCGCCACACGGTGTGGTCGGTCACCCGGGACGACTGGCTCGCCCTCCACGCCGACCACGTGTGACGCACCGCTCGTCCGGCACGGCCGAGTTCGGCAGGACGAGGAAGGACCGGTAACGTGCGCGGGTTCAGTCGACGGACACCGGACCAGAGCGGCCGGACGTCCTGCAGGAGGAAACATGCCCGGTTCGGTGATTCTCGCGGGGGCCCGTACCCCCATCGGCAAGCTTGCTGGCTCCCTGGCCGGCTTCAAGGGCTCGGACCTCGGTGGCCTGGCCATCAAGGCCGCCCTCGAGCGGGCCGGCGTGGCGCCCGACCAGGTCGACGCCGTGTTCATGGGCCAGGTGCTGCTCGCCGGCGCGGGCCAGATCCCGGCCCGTCAGGCGGCCATTGCCGGCGGCATCCCGATGAACGTCCCGGCCACCACGGTCAACAAGGTCTGCCTCTCGGGCATCAACTCGATCATGCTCGCCGACATGCTCATCTCGGCCGGCATGGCCGACATCGTCGTGGCCGGCGGCCAGGAGTCCATGACCAACGCCCCGTACCTGCTGCCCGACGCCCGCGGCGGCATGCGCATGGGTGACAAGTCCGTCGTCGACTCGATGATGTTCGACGGCCTGTTCTGCGCCGTCGACCAGTGCGCCATGGGCGCCGGCACCGAGAAGTACGCCGCGTCGGCGGGCCTCTCCCGCGAGGAGCAGGACGAGCTGGCCGCCAAGTCGCACCAGCGTGCGGCCGCCGCCGCCGAGGCCGGCCTGTTCGACAACGAGATCGTCACGGTCGAGATCCCCCAGCGCAAGGGCGACCCCAAGCCCTTCACGACCGACGAGGGCGTCCGCGGCGAGACCACGGTCGACTCGCTCGGCGGCCTGCGCCCGGCGTTCGACAAGGCGGGCAACATCACCGCCGGCAACGCCTCGCAGATCTCCGACGGCGGCGCCGCGGTGGTCGTGGCCTCCAAGGCTGCGGCCGAGCGCATCGGCGGCAACCCGCTGGGCGAGATCGTCTCCTACGGCCAGGTCGCCGGTCCGGACGCCTCGCTCCTGACGCAGCCCTCGCGGGCGATCTTCCAGGCCCTCGAGCGCGCCGGGCTCTCGGTGTCCGACGTGGACCTGTTCGAGCTCAACGAGGCCTTCGCCGCCGTGGGCGTCGCCTCGATGAAGGACCTGGGCATCACCGACGAGATCACCAACGTGAACGGCGGGGC
>CAIYXG010000558.1 GCA_903930035.1 uncultured Actinomycetes bacterium
CGACGTCCACGCCGTCGAGGTTCGACCGGAACCCCGTGGACAGGTCGTCGAGCGCGACCACCTCGGTCACCCCGGGGGTGGCGAGGAGCTGGCGGCAGAGGTTGGCGCCGATGAACCCGGCGCCGCCGGTGACGACGACCTTCATGTGGTCCTCCAAGAGGTTGCGGACGGTCCGCTCAGGCTAACGGCGGCACCGGCGGCACCGGCGTTCCTCTGGCAGACGGCGCGCAGGGCAGATCACCCGGTCCGGATCGTGGGGGCCGCCGGTACCCTCCGAAGCATGTCCACCGACGCCCCTGCCGCTGACGAGCTGACCGTCCGCCGAGCCGGTCCCGAGGACCGTGAGGCCATCATTGCGCTGGCCCGCGCCTCGCTGGGCTGGAAGGACGGCGACCCCAACGAGGCGTTCTTCGCGTGGAAGCACGACGAGAACGCGTTCGGTGCGTCGCCCGCCTGGCTCTCGGTCGCGCCCGACGGCCGGCTGGCGGGCCTGCGCGTGTTCCTGCGCTGGCGGTTCCGCACGCCCGCCGGGCAGACGCTCTCGGCCGTGCGTGCCGTCGACACGGCGACGCACCCGGACTTCCAGGGCCGGGGCATCTTCACCACGCTGACGCTGGGCGCGCTGCCGGACCTGCGTGACGACGGCGTCGACAACGTCTTCAACACGCCCAACGACAAGAGCCGGCCCGGCTACCTCAAGATGGGCTGGTCCCAGGTCGGGCGGGTCCCAGTGGGTGTGCGGGTCGCGTCGCTCGCGGCGGCGCCCCGGCTGGCCCGTTCCCGCACCGCCGCGGAGATGTGGTCCGAGCCGTCCACCGTGGGCGAGGACGCCACCGAGGTCCTGGCCGACACCGAGGCCGTGGCCCGACTGCTGTCCTCGCTGCCGGCGCCGTCGGGCATCGCCACCGACCGCAGTCCGGAGTACCTGCAGTGGCGGTACCGGTTCGAGCCGCTCCGCTACCGCGCCGTCCTCCTTGGCGACTCGGTCGAGGACGGCCTGCTGGTGGTGCGGTTCCGCCGGCGGGGCGAGGCGCTCGAGTGCGCCGTGTGCGAGGTCCTGGTGCCGCGCGGCCGCAGCGCCCGGAGCGCCGTGCAGCACCTCTCGAAGCATTCGGGTGCCGACCACCTGATCCGCTGCGGCGGGCTGGCGACGGCCAAGGACGGGTTCGTCCCGGCGCCGCAGCTGGGCCCGATCCTGACCTGGAAGCCGGTCGCCCGCACCGGCGTCCCGTCGCTCGGCGACCTGGACCTCTCGCTCGGCGACGTCGAGCTGTTCTAGGCGGGCTGCGTCAGCGGGGACGGGCGGGGACGCCCACGACCCGCGTGCCCGGCCCGACGTCGGCGAGGACCATGGCGCCGGCGCCCACGGTGGCGCCGTCCCCGACCGTGAGGCCGCGGGTGACGGTGGCCGACGTGCCCAGGAAGACGTCGTCCCCGAGGGTGCAGTCGCCGTTCACGAACACGTTGGGGCTGAACTGCACGAACTCGCCCACGACCGTGTCGTGCTGCACCGAGCAGCCGACGTTCAGGTGGGTGTGGCGGCCCAGCGTCACGTTGGTCGTGACGGTCGAACGGGCGAAGACCATGACCCCCTCGCCCAGCCGGCAGTCGGGGCCGACCCGGGCGTCGGGGTGCACCACGGTGGCCGCGGTCATGCCGGCCGCCCCCAGACGGTCGGACAGGGCCCGGCGGGGGCCGCTGGTGCCGATGCCCAGCACGTAGGTGCACGGGTGCGCGACGAGCCAGTCGACGTCGCCGAGCAGCTCCAGGCCGAGACGGTCGAGACGGTCCGTGTGGCGGGGTGCGTCGTCGACCACGCCGAGCACGCGGAAGGTCGGCTGCTCGGCGTTGACGGCCAGCAGCGTGTCGTAGACCTCGCGGCCGTGGCCGCCCGCGCCCACGATCACCAGGTCCTGCACGGCCACGCCGGTCAGTCCTCGCCGGCGTCGGGCGCGGCGAGCGGGTCGTCGGTCGGGTGACCCTCGACCCCTTCGCCGCTCAGCAGGGTCCCGAACGTCCGGGCGATGATCCGCAGGTCCTCCACGGCGGACTGCGTCTCGACGTACGTGACGTCGTAGTTGATCCGCTCGTCCCAGCTCAGGGCGTTGCGGCCGTTGACCTGGGCCAGGCCGGTCAGGCCCGGCCGCACGGCGAGCCGCCGGCGCTGGTGGTCGTCGTAGCGCTCGACCTGGTACGCGAGGGTCGGCCGGGGGCCCACCACGCTCATGTCGCCGAGCGCCACGTTGATGAGCTGGGGCAGCTCGTCGAGCGACAGCCGGCGCAGCACCTTGCCGACCGTCGTGATCCGCGACGCGTCGGGGAAGACCGGGTTGTCGCCCGCCACCATCGAACGGAACTTCCAGACCGTGAAGGGCCGGCCACCCATGCCGATGCGCTCCTGCGTGAAGAACACGCCGCCCGGCGAGGTCAGGCCGACGGCGGCCGCGCACACGGCCCCGACGGCGAGCGCCGGGAGCGCGACGACGGCGAGGAGC
>CAIYXG010000559.1 GCA_903930035.1 uncultured Actinomycetes bacterium
CAGCGAGCAGCTCACGCGCACCAGCAGCTGGGTGCCGTCGCCGTTGGGGACGGCGGTGGCGGGCGGCACGGCCGCCCGGACCCGCTCGCCCCGGAACGAGGACGGCACCTCGAACGAGAACGACGTCGAGCCCTCGGTGGCGAGCACCTTGGTGACCCCCGTGGGCGCCGGCGCGCCGCCCGGCACGGTGACGGGGGCGCCGCCGCCCTGCGGCACGGTGCCGCCCGCGGCGCCCGGCCCGGACCCGCCCCCCGCGACCGGGACGGTGGACCCCGGCCGGCGGGACGGCAGCTCGACCGTCTCGCTCTGGGGCGACGGGAGGAACAGGACCACCAGCAGGGTGGCCGTGGCCAGGAGCACGAACAGCGCGGCGAGGCCCCAGATGCCGTAGCGCGGCCGGGCCAGGACCTCCGGGGTCTCGACCTCGCGCTCGCGGAGCTTCAGCTGCACGGGTCCAGTGTGGCGGGTCGTCGGCCGGACCGGACGGCACGCACCCCGTCGCCGGCGGTCAGAGCGTGGCGACCGGCGCCACCGGCGCCGAGGCCGCGCCCACGAGCGGCTCGGGGACGGCGGTCAGCAGCACGTCCCACTGGCCCGCCTCGGCGCACGCCACGGACAGGTCCTCGAGGTCCCAGTTCTGCCCCTGGAGCAGCCCCATGTCGCGGACCTGGAGCAGGTGGACCGCCAGGCAGTCGGACCAGTCGGGCTGGGTGGGCGGCATGTTCTCGTAGGCGTAGGTGTCGGTGAAGGCCCCCGCCACGTCGTGGTCGCGCATCCACTGGACGCTGCGGACCGACAGCCCCGGCATCTGGTAGTCCTTGCCGAGCGCGTAGCGGTTGCGCCGGCCCTCCCGGTAGTGCCGCATCTCGCCGGTGCGGACCAGCACGACGTCACCTGGCTCGACCGTCACCCCCGCCGCGTCGGCGGCCGCATCCAGGTCGTCGCCGGTGACGGCGTACCCGGGCGAGAGCTCGTCCAGGCCGTCGACGCCCTTGAGCCGCGGCAGGTCCAGCAGGATCCCCCGCGTCACGATCGGGACCAGCTTCTCGGCACCGAGCACCGTCGCACCGGCGAAGGCGCTCGTCGAGCTGGTCGGGTACCCGTTGTAGAGCTGGTCGTCGTACGAGACGTGGCTCAGGGCGTCGATGTGGGTCCCGGCGCAGGTGGACATCGTCAGGATCTCGTCGGTCCCCTCCCAGATGCCGGGGGCGAACGGGTCGCGCTCGTTGATCGCGGTGAACGAGATGATCGGGTTGTACCGGCCGGCCGGCTGGCCGATCTGGACGCCGTCGCGCTTCAGCTCCACGGCGAGCCCCACCCGGCGGCCGGACCGCACCGCCGCGGCACCCCGTCGCGCCGCCGCGTCGTCCAGCAGGTTGGCGGTCCCCAGCTCGTCGTCGTCGCCCCAGCGGCCCCAGTTGCGGACCCGGTCGGCCAGTTCGGCGAGCTCTCCCGGCAGCGGCATCGTGGTGCTCCTGGTCCCTGGTTCCAGCGCCGGCGGGCTCAGTCGAAGGTCAGCACGCCGCGGGCCAGCTTGCCCTCGTGCAGCTCGTCGAGCGCCTTGGTGAAGTCCTCGAGCGGGTAGGTGGCCGAGACCAGCTCGTCGAGCTTCAGACGGCCGGCCCGGTACAGCTGGACCATCAGCGGGATGTCGTACTGCGGGCGGGACGACCCGTACCGGCAGCCCATGATCGTCTTGTCGTTGTACATCGTGTTGACCACGAACGACGCCTCGGAGCCCATCTTCGGGACGCCGAGCATGACCAGGTTGCCGCCCCAGTCGAGCAGGTCGGTGGCGGTGCGGATCAGTGCGGTGGACCCCACGCACTCGAACACGTGGTTCACGCCGTTGGGACGGAGCTCCTTGACGGCCTCGACCAGGTCGTCGTCCGGGCCGGGGCAGATGAAGTGGGTCGCGCCGAACGCGCGGGCGACGGCCTCCTTGGCCGGGTTGGTGTCCACGGCGACGATCGGCTCGGCGTCCGAGAGCGCCGCGCCCTGGATCACGTTGAGGCCGATGCCGCCGACGCCGATGACGACGACCGACTCGCCGTGCGTGACCTTGGCCCGGTTGAACACGGCGCCGACGCCGGTCAGCACGCCGCAGCCGATGAGCGCCGCCGACGTGAGCGGGAGGTCCTTGGGGATCGGGACGGCCTGGGTGGCCTTGACCACGGTCTCCTCGCAGAACACGCCCAGGTTGGCGAACTGGAAGACCTTCTGGTCGGCGATGCTGAACGGCCGGCCCAGCTTGCCGAGCGACTGGCGGCAGAACGTCGGCTTCCCAGAGTCGCACGCGGCGCAGGTGCCGCAGTTGCCGAGCGTGGACAGGGCGACGTGGTCGCCGACCTTCACGTTGGTCACCGCGTCGCCCACGGCCACGACCTCGCCCGCACCCTCGTGGCCGAGGACGACCGGGGGCGGGAACATGATCGTGCCGTTCAGCACGCTGACGTCGCTGTGGCACAGGCCGGCGGCGGCGATGCGCACCCTGACCTCGTTGCCACGGAGGTCGCGGACCTCCACGTCGTTGCGGACCGTTGCGTCCTTGCCGTCCCAGACGAGTGCCTTCATGGGGTGCGACGGTAGCGTGCGGCGGCCGCCGGCACGCAGTGCGGACGGTCAGGCCGACCAGACGATCGACTGCTGCTCGGAGTAGGCGAGCATGCCGTAGCGCCCGCCGTCGCGGCCCACGCCCGACTGCTTGAAGCCGCCGAACGGCGCGTTGTCGTTGCGCTGGAGCGTGTTCAGGCCGACGTTGCCGGAGCGCAGCCGTCGGGCCACCGAGAACGCCCGGCCGTGGTCCTTGGTGAACACGTAGGAGTAGAGCCCGAAGTCGCTGTCGTTGGCGATGGCGACGGCCTCGTCGGGCTCGTCGAACGGCACGACCACCACCACCGGGCCGAAGATCTCCTCGCGCACCGGGGTCATGGTGTTGTCGCAGCCCACCAGGAGCGTCGGCTCGAAGAAGAAGCCGGTGTCCATGTGCTCGGGGCGCTTGCCGCCCACGGCCACCTCGGCCCCCTCGGCCACGCCGGCCGCGACGTAGCCCTCGATGCGGTCGCGCTGCGCGGCCGAGATCACGGGACCGACGACGGTGTCCTTCTCCAGCGGGTCGCCCACCTTCAGGTAGCCGGCCGCCATCTTCAGCCCCTCGACGAGCTGGTCGTGGACCGACCGGTGGACGATGACACGGGTCGGGGCCGTGCAGATCTGGCCGGAGTGGAAGCCCCACACCGACGTGATGCCGCTGACGGCCGCCTTCAGGTCGGCGTCCTCGAACACGATGCAGGCACCCTTGCCGCCCAGCTCGAGCAGGAGCCGCTTCATCTGGCCGCCGGCGACCTCGCCGATGCGCTGGCCCACGGCGGTGGAGCCCGTGAACGAGATCATGTCGGTCCGTGGGTGGGCGACGATGGCCTCGGAGGCAGGGACGGAGATGCCGCCCACGGCGTTCACCACGCCCGGCGGGAAGCCCGCCTCCTGGAGGATCTCCACCAGCTGGAACACCGCCAGCGGGTCCTGGGGCGCCGGCTTCACGACGACCGTGTTGCCCATGGCCAGCGCCGGGCCGATCTTGCCCGCCATGTTCACGAGCGGGAAGTTGTAGGAGGTGATGCACGAGACCACGCCGACCGGGGCGCGGTGCTCGACGGCCGAGACCAGGCCGCCCGGGGCGAGCGCCGTGGCGGCCGAGACGACCGGCTCGAGCGGGGTGATGGTCGACTCCGTGGCGTAGGCGGCGTACTTGCGCAGCCGGGCCGACGTGGACGGCACCTGCATGGTCTTGGCCACGCGGTAGACCGCGCCCGTCTCCGCCTGCACCAGCGGCACCAGCTCCTCGGCGCGCTGGTCGATCAGGTCGGCGGCACGCTCGAGCAGGGCCGCGCGCTCCTGGGGCTTCGTTCGGGACCAGCCGGCGAACGCCGCTGCCGCGGCGTCGACGGCCGCCTGGGCCTGCTCCACCGACGCGTCGGGCGCCGCGGCCACGACCTCCTCGGTCGACGGGTTCACGACGTCGTAGGTGCCGGCGGGGGCCACCTTCTCGCCGCCGATGATGAGGGAGTACTCGCGGTCTGCCATAGGGCCCGGATGCTACGGGCGACGGCCGTGCCCCGTCAGTTCCGGCTGCGCCGCGCCCCGGGCGCGACGACGGCCGGGCCCGCGCCGTGGCGCCGACCCGGCCGTCGGACGGTCCGGAGGACCCGGGTCAGGGCTGCAGGTCGAGCCCGAAGAGGTCGATCGCGTTGCCGCGGACCAGCTTGCGGACGACCTCCGGCTCCAGGTGGCCCATGCGCTTCTGGACGATCTCCTTCGAGTGCGGCCAGGTGGAGTCCGAGTGCGGGTAGTCCGTCTCGAAGCAGACGTTGTCCACGCCCACGCGGTCCAGGTTGTGGAGGCCGTAGTCGTCGGCGAAGAAGCAGCCGAAGATCTGCCGGTAGTAGTAGGTCGACGGGGGTTCCGGCACCTTGTCGCCGATGCCGCCCCAGCCGCGGTTCTCCTCCCACACGGTGTCGGCCCGCTCGAGGATGTAGGGGATCCAGCCGATCTGGCCCTCCGAGTAGGCCAGCTTCAGGTCCGGGAACCGGTGCAGGACGCCCGAGAACAGGAAGTCGGTCATCGACGCCATCGCGTTGTTGAACGTGAGCGTCGAGCCCACCGCCGCCGGCGCGTCCGCCGAGGTCGACGGCATCTTGGACGACGACCCGATGTGCATGTTCACGACCGTGCCGGTCTCGGCGCAGGCCTGGAACAGCGGGTCCCAGTAGCCGTCGGCGTCGTGGATGGACGGGAGCCCCAGGTAGGGCGGGATCTCCGAGAACGTCATGGCCCGGCAGCCCCGCTCGGCGTTGCGGCGCACCTCGGCCGCCGCCAGCTGCGGGTCCCAGAGCTGCACGATGATCATCGGGAAGAGCCGGCCGCCGGTCCCGGCGCACCACTCCTCGACCTGCCAGTCGTTGTACGCCTTGACGCACAGGTCGGCGAGCTCCTTGTCCTGCGCCTCGTAGAACCGCTGGCCGCAGAACCGCACGAAGCTGGAGGGGAACGCCGTGGAGGCCTCGGTCCAGTTGAGGTCCATGTCCTCCAGGCGGGCGTCGCGGTCCCAGCAGCCCTTGCGCATGCCCTCGTAGGTGATCGGGACGACCTGCACGTCGTCCCGGTCGAACCCGACGGCGGCCTCGAGCCGGGTGAGCGGGAAGGCGCCGTCCTCGAAGGACCACCAGTCGCCCTCGTCGCCGTCGTCGTCCTGCTCGAAGCTGAACACGCCGCCGACGAAGTTCATGATGCCGCGCTGGCGGAACGACTTCGGGCCCACGTCCAGGTACTTCTTGGGCAGGCGGGACTGCCAGACGTCGGGCGGCTCGATGACGTGGTCGTCGACCGAGACGATCTTCGGGACGTCGGCGGTGCCGGTGGAGGGTGCAGCCTCTGGAGTCATGGGGCGAGGGTACCCCTCGGACGCCGGATCGGCCACGCGAAACTAGAACCTGTTCCACTTCCGGGCGGGCGGACGGGCCCCGGCCCCGCCGGACGGGGTCAGCAGGTCGGAGGGCGACCGGTCAGCGGGCCAGCCACAGGTACCCGAGCAGCACCGTGTTCCACAGCACGATCGCCGAGTAGATGCCCACCACCGCCGCAGAGAGCCGTTCCCCGCGCCGGGAGTGGACCGGGGTGAAGAGCAGCACCGCCGTCGCGGCTGCCGGGACCAGCGCCTTGACGGCCCAGGGGGCGGCGTCGCTGGTCACGAGGCCCTGCATGATCGGGTTGGACTCGACCCCGCCACGGGCCAGGACGAGCTTGGTCAGCAGGAGGTCGAACAGGTTGAGCGCCACCATGGCGAAGCCGATGGTCAGGCGGACCTGCGTGCGACGGTCGGCCAGCGGCGCGAACGGCAGGGCCACGAGCGGGGTCTGGCCGAGCCGGTCGGTCGACGGTCGCGGACGGCGGGAGCGGGGCACGTGGTCAGGGTGCCACCCGGCCGCCTCCCGTGTCGACCCACCGGGAGGATCCACCTAGCGCCGCGGGCCCGACGGCTCACCCGGGGGGCGGGCCGCCGAACTGGTCCAGGAGCGGCCCGAGCACGGGGTCCATCTGGCCCGACGTCAGCACCGACCCGCCGTCGAGGACCACGTTCTGGCCGGTCAGGTACGACGACCTGCGGCCCAGCAGGAACACGACCATGTCGGCCACGTCCTCGGCGGTCCCGACCCGGCCGAGCGGCGTGCGGTCCTCGATCCCCTGCCGCACGGCGTCGTCGGCCGCCAGCATCTCGTTGAGGGGCGTCCGGACGAACCCGGGCGAGACGCAGTTGACCCGGATCTCAGGGCCCAGCTCGAGCGCGGCGGCCTGGGTGAGCGCCACGACGGCGGCCTTGGCGGCCGAGTACGGGGCCTCGCCGCGGGTGGGACGGACGCCGGAGACGCTGGCCACGTTGACCACGGCGCCGCCGCCGGCAGCCCGCAGGAGCGGGGCCGCCGCACGGAGCCCGGCGAAGACCCCGGACACGTTCACCTGCCAGATCAGGTCGACCTCCCGGTCGGTGTAGGACTCGAACCGCTTCAGGTTGCCGACCCCGGCGTTGTTCACGAGCCCGTAGAGGCCGCCGAGCACCTCGTCGGCCTGCTGGAGCGCTGCCCCGAGCGCCGCGCTGTCGCCCACGTCGGCGACCAGTGCGTGCCCCCCGACCTCGTCGGCCACGGCCGCCGCCGTGGCGGCCCGCCGGTCGAGCACCCCCACCCGCGCGCCGGCGGCCGCCAGCTGGCGGCA
>CAIYXG010000560.1 GCA_903930035.1 uncultured Actinomycetes bacterium
GTACGTGGCGGCCGGGAGGGTGAGCGGTCCGACGGTGGTGCCGAACGTGAAGTCGTCGAGCGTCAGGGCGCCGTTGACGTAGACGTCCACCTTGGTGCCGGCGTTGTCGAGCGGCAGACCGTGGGTGACGTAGACCTTCGAGGTGCCCGGCTGGGCACCGGCGACGGCCGGGGCGGCCACGAGGACCGAGGTGAGGGCCACGAGGGCCGCCAGGAACTTGCGCATCACTTCCTCCAAGAAGTTCAGATTGGGATTAGTGCTAAATAACGCCACATCCCCGCGTCCATTCCCGATTCCCCCGCGACCACCCCCAAAACTGCGAAATCTGGCTCCTCGTTGCGCCCTACGACGCCCAGGAGCCAGATTTCGGAGAGGGGTGCGGAGCAGGCCGGGCCGGCTCAGATCAGGCCGAGCTCCTTCACGGCGTCGCGCTCCTCGGCCAGCTCGGCGACCGACGCGTCGATCATCTTGCGGGAGAAGTCGTCGATCTCCAGGCCCTGCACGATCTCGTACTTGCCGTCCTTGCAGGTGCACGGGAACGAGGAGATCAGGCCCTCGGGCACGCCGTAGGAGCCGTCCGACGGGATCGCCATGGACACCCAGTCGCCCTCGGGGGTGCCCAGGTGCCAGTCGTGGACGTGGTCGATGGCCGCGTTGGCCGCCGAGGCCGCCGAGGACGCGCCGCGGGCGTCGATGATGGCGGCGCCGCGCTTGGCGACGGTCGGGATGTAGGAGCTCTCCACCCACTCCATGTCGCCGACCGCGTCGACGCCGGACCGGCCGTTCACCTTGGCGTGGAACAGGTCCGGGTACTGCGTGGTCGAGTGGTTGCCCCAGATGGTCATGTTGGTGACCTCCGAGACCGGCACGCCGACGCGCTGGGCCAGCTGGGCCATGGCCCGGTTGTGGTCCAGACGGGTCATGGCGGTGAAGCGTCCCGGCTCCAGGCCCGCCGCGTTGTTCATGGCGATCAGCGAGTTGGTGTTGGCCGGGTTGCCGACCACGAGCACCTTGATGTCGCGCGAGGCGTGGTTGGAGATGGCCTCGCCCTGCGGCTTGAAGATGCCACCGTTGGCCGAGAGGAGGTCGCTGCGCTCCATGCCGGCCTTGCGGGGCATGGCGCCCACGAGCAGTGCCACGCCGGCGTCGCCGAAGGCCACGTCGGGGTCGTCGGTCTCCACGACCTCGGTCAGCAGCGGGAAGGCGCAGTCCTCGAGCTCCATGGCCACGCCGCGCAGCGCACCGAGCGCCGGGGTGATCTCGAGCAGCTGCAGGGCGACCGGCTGGTCCTCGCCGAGCATGGCGCCCGAGGCGATGCGGAAGAGCAGCGAGTAGCCGATCTGGCCGGCTGCGCCGGTGACGGCGACACGGATGGGGGTCTTGGCCATGGGTGGCTCCAGTTCGACGTTCCGGCTCGCGGCCGGGAGGGGGTCCAGGTGACCGGCACCGGTGCCGGACAGCCCCGAGAGACTACCGACCGGCCCTCCCCACGGGCGACCCGTGGCCCCGGAGGGACCCCCGGCGCCTAGGCGGCGCGGGTGTTGCCCAGCCAGGACTCGTAGAGCCGGCCGTAGACGCCGCCCTCGGCCACCAGCTCGGCGTGCGGCCCGACCTGCACGATGCGCCCGGCGTCGACCACCACCACCCGGTCGGCGGCCTCGGCCGTCGACAGTCGGTGGGCGATGCTGACGGTGGTCCGGCCGTGCGCCAGCTTGGCCAGCGCGTCGGCCAGCGCCCGCTCGGTCTCCGGGTCCACCGCGGACGTGGCCTCGTCAAGGATCAGCAGCCCCGGGTCGGCCAGCTGGGCCCGCACCAGCGCCACGAGCTGCCGCTCGCCCACGGACAGCGCCTCGCCACGCTCGCCCACCGGCGTGTCGAGCCCCGCAGGCAGGCCGGCCAGCCAGTCGTCCAGGTCCAGGGCGCGCACGGCCTCACGGATCTCGTCGTCGGTCACCGGGCTGCCCGTCGCCGTGGCACCCAGCTGCAGGTTCTCGCGCAGCGTGGCGTCGAACAGGAACCCGTCCTGGGGCACCAGGCGGACGGCCCGCGTGCGGTCCGCCCGGGTGACGTCGCGCAGGTCCACGCCCGCCAGCGTGATCCGGCCGTCGGTCGGGTCGGCCAGACGGGCCAGCAGCTTGGCCATGGTGGTCTTGCCCGACCCGGTCTCGCCCACGACGGCCACGTTGATCCCCGCAGGGAGGACCAGGTCGACGTCGTGCAGTACCGGGTGGCCCGGCACGTAGGAGTACCCCACCCCCTCGAGCCGCACCTCGAGCGACCCGCGCGGGAGCGGCACCGGCTCCTGGGGGTCGGTCACCTCGACCGGCTCGGCCATGAGGTTGAGGACCTTGCGCCAGCCCGCCAGCGCCGTCTGCGTCTGGTCCAGGATCTCGCCGATCTCGGCCATCGGCGTGACCACCAGGTTGGCCAGGAACAGGCAGGCCACGAGCGTGCCCGCCTCCAGGCCCCAGCCCGGCCCCTGCCACACGCCGACGCCCACCACCGCGGCCAGCGCCAGGCCGCTGAAGACGTCCGAGATGGGGAACATGATGGCGAAGAAGAACCGCGCCACCAGCTGGGAGCGGTACTGCTGGTCGATCGCGTCGTCGAGCTGGCGCCGGGCCCTGGGGACCTGTCCGTACCCA
>CAIYXG010000561.1 GCA_903930035.1 uncultured Actinomycetes bacterium
CCTGCGCCAGGTCCGCCCCGGCGGGCACCGGCAGGCCGGCGAGCGCCTCCCGGAGCTCCTCCGCGCGACGGCGGAGGCCCACGACGGCACGGTCGGCCTGGAACTGGGCGAAGCTCTGGCCGAGCAGCCGCTCGGCCTCCGCGCGGTCGTAGTGGGCCACCAGGTTGGCGACCATGTTGTAGGTGGGCCGGAAGGCGGAGACGAGCGGGTACTCCCGGCTCGAGGCCAGGGTGGCCACCTGGTCGAAAGTGGTGAACGGGGACCACAGCACGACCGCCGCGCCCTGGTCGTCGATCCCTCGTCGGCCGGCCCGGCCCGTGAGCTGGGTGAACTGTCCGGGGGTGAGGAGCTCGTGGCCGTCGCCCGTGAACTTGCTGAGCCGCTCGACGACCACCGACCGGGCGGGCATGTTGATGCCGAGCGCCAGCGTCTCGGTCGCGAAGACCAGCTTCACCAGACCCTCGACGAAGCACTGCTCCACCGCCTCGCGGAAGGCGGGGACCATCCCGGCGTGGTGCGGGGCCACCCCGGCCTCGAGCGCCGCGAGGAAGCGGTCGTACTCGAGCACGTCAAGGTCGCGGTCCTCGAGCATCGCCGTGCGCTGCTCGACGACCTCGCGGACCCGCACACGCTCGTCGCGCGAGGTCAGGTGGACGCCCGCGTCGAGCGCCTGCTGGGCGGCCTCGGAGCACCCGTTCCGGCTGAAGATGAAGTAGATCGCCGGGAGGAGCCCCTCCTGCTCGAGCCGGTCGACCACCTCGAGCCGCCGAGGCGTGTGGAACCGGTGCCGCGGACGGCCCCGCGCGTGGCGCACCCGCTCGGGCTCGGCGTCGAACCGGGCACCCTGCGGGTTGGTCCGCCCGTCCACCAGGAGCGGGACCAGGTGGTCACGGTCGCTGCTGCGGTCGCCCACCAGGTAGAGGGCGTCGAGCTCCACCGGCCGCGTGTGCTCGAGGACCGTGGCCGTGGGGCCGCGGAGCGCCGCGACCCACTCCCCCAGCTCGGCGGCGTTCGACACGGTCGCGGAGAGGCAGACGAACCGCACGTGGGACGGGCAGTGGATCAGCACCTCCTCCCACACGGGGCCCCGGTAGGGGTCCTGGAGGAAGTGGACCTCGTCCAGGACGACCCACAGGAGCTCGTCGAGGTCGCGGGACCCGGCGTAGACCATGTTCCGGAGGACCTCGGTGGTCACCACCAGGACGGGGGCGTCGGGCCGGATGGAGTGGTCGCCGGTCAGCAGCCCGACCTGGTCCTCCCCGAGCTCGCGGCGCAGGTCCGAGAACTTCTGGTTCGACAGCGCCTTGATCGGGGCCGTGTAGACCGCCCGGCCCCCGTCGGCGAGGGCGCGGGCCACGGCGTGCTCGGCCACGACGGTCTTGCCGGAGCCGGTCGGTGCCGCCACCAGCACGTTCATCCCGGCGTCGACGGCGTCGACGGCCTCCTGCTGGAACCGGTCCAGGGCGAACGGCCGGTGGAACCTGCCCGTCACTGGTCGTCGGCCGTCGCCGTGCCCGACCGCTTCCGCTTCCGGCGCACGAAGAGCCAGCCGAGGAAGATGCTGAGCTCGTAGAACAGGTACATCGGGAGCGCGAGGGCGAACAGGCTGAACGGGTCGCCGCTCGGGGTGATCGCCGCGGCGACCACCACGATCACGAGCGCCCCCTGCCGCCGGTACTTCGCCAGCGTCCCCGGCTCGATCACGCCCACCATCTGGAGCGCCACCAGCAGGATCGGGAACTCGAACCCCACCCCGAACGCCACCATCATCAGCACCACGATGCGGGTGAAGTCGGCGATCGAGTAGCGGGTCTCCACCTCCGGGCCGCCCACGCGGATCAGGAAGTCGACCGCCTTCGGGAGGATCTCGTAGGCCAGCACGGCCCCCAGCGCGAAGAGCACGAGCGCCGACGCCACGAACGCCAGCGAGTAGCGGCGCTCCTTCTTGTAGAGGCCCGGGGCGATGAACCGCCACACCTGCCAGAGCATCACGGGCATGGCCAGCAGCACCGCACCCCAGCCGGCGATGCGCAGCCGCAGCGTGAACGGAGCCAGCGGCGCCGTGTTGAGGAACTTGCAGTTCGCGGTCGTCTCGATGTTGCGGAGCGCGTCGCAGTAGGGACCCTGCAGCGCCTCGGAGAACCAGGGGTAGAGGAACCACGCCGGCACCAGCAGCACGACCACGGCGCCGACGCACACCAGCAGCCGCCACCGCAGCTCCTTGAGGTGGTCGCCGAGCGTCATCTGGGCGCCGTCTCGTTCGGCGCCCTTCGTCATCCTCCCGGTCACCCGGGGCCCTCCTTGCCGGCGTCCTCGTCCGTGCTCGTGCCCCCGGCCGGCGCGGCGTCCGTCGCCGCCACCTCCGGGTCGCTCACGTGGGCACCCTCCACGTCGTCGGGGACGGCGGCCACCGACTCGGCCTCGGCCCGGC
>CAIYXG010000562.1 GCA_903930035.1 uncultured Actinomycetes bacterium
GCCAACGCGCTCTACCCCGCCGGCAACGTCCGACGGTCGACGCTGGACGAGATCTGGGACGGCCCGCACATTCGTGCGATCAGAGCGGCCCTGACCTCGGGCGACATGTCCCTCGGGTGCAGCGTGTGCCGGTACCGGCTCACGTTCGGCCATGGCGACCTGGCGAGGGACTACTACGACAACTTCCCCGTCCAGGAGCCTGACGCCGACGGACGCACCTGGCCCTACAGCCTGCACTTCTCGCTCCACAACACGTGCAACCTGGAGTGCGTCATGTGCGGCGCCGACCGCAGCTCGAAGATCCGGTCCCGGCGCACCGACCTGGCACCCCTCCCCCACGCCTACGGCGACGACTTCTTCGCGCAGCTCTCCCCCTACCTGGCCCGGGCCGGGTCGGTCGACTTCTCCGGCGGCGAGCCGTTCCTGGTGCGGGAGCACCAGCGGATCTGGGACGAGCTGGCCACCATGCCGGACCCGCCCACGTGCAGCGTGGCCACCAACGCCACGGTGTGGAACGACACCGTGGAGCGGGTGCTGGACCAGCTCGACATGAACGTCGCCGTGTCGGTCGACGGGATGACCCCGGCGACGTTCGAGAGGATCCGCCTCGGTGCCTCGTTCACCGAGGTCATGGACAACGTCGACCGGTTCCTGGACTACACGCGCGACCGCGGGACCGTCATGACCATGAGCTGGTCGCTCATGAAGGACAACTGGCAGGAGCTCGGCACCGCGGCGTCGTTCTGCGAGGAGCGTGGCATCAACCTCACGGTCCGGACGGTGATCGAGCCGGAGTTCGGCGTCCAGCGCCTGCCCACCGAGGACCTCCTCCGGGTCGTGGACCACCTCGCCGACGAGTTCGAGGACCTGCTGCCCGGGCTCGACCGCAACCGCACCGCGCTCGAGCGCGAGCTGGCCCGCCTGCGCGACGAGCTGGCCCTGCGGGCCGGGCCGCGGCTCCGTCCGCTGTGCATGGAGCCGGCCGGCCCGGGCGTCGTCGAGCACGCCGTCGAGATGGCGCTGGACACCGCCGGCCGCACCCTCTCGGAGGGCGGCGCCGCGGCTGCGACCGTGGAGGCGCACCAGGACCTGCGCCGGTGGTGCGGCCCCGACGCGCCGGTGCACGTCCTGGACGTGGCCCCCGACGGGTCGGTGCTCGGCGGCACGACCGAGGGCCTCCTGCCCGGCGGCGGCCCGGTGCCCGACCTGTCGACGCTGCTCGAGCGGCTCACGGCGGCCCACGGCGGGTCGTTCTGGATCGCGGAGGAGTTCGACGAGGGCGACCGGCTCGTGCAGACGTTCTGGATCGGCACGCCCCACCGGGACGTCTCGGGCCAGCCGGTGCGCATGGTGACCGTGGCCGGCCCGCGGTCGCTGACCGTCCTGGTCGCGCTCGACCAGCAGTTCGGCGAGCTCCACGACGACGCCGTGCCGGTCGCGCTCGCCCCGCGGCCCGGTCCCGCCAGTCCCTGACCGACGACGGCGGGGGGCCCACGGCGCGCACCCCCGCGGAGGGTGTCGGCCGTCTCGCCTACGTTCTTCCCCATGGGAACCGTCCCGCAGATCACCCTGGTGGGCGCAGGCGGCATGTCGTTCGGGCCCACGATGGTCAACGACGTCATCCGGACGCCCGCGCTCGCCGGTGCGCGGCTGGTGCTCCACGACGTCGACGAGCAGCGCCTCCGTCGTGCCTACGCGTTCGCGTCCAAGCTGAACGCAGCCGCCGGGGCGCCGGTCCGGCTGGACCTCTCGACCGACCCCGGGGCGGCGCTCGACGGTGCGGACTTCGTGCTGTCGAGCGCCGAGTTCGGCCGGTTCCGCTACCGGCGCCAGGACTACGAGGTGCCCAACCGCCACGGGGCCCGGCAGATCAACGGCGAGAACGGCGGCCCGGGGGCCGTGCTCCACTCGCTGCGCTCCATCACCAACACGCTCAGCATCTGCCGCAGCGTCGAGCGCTACTGCCCCGACGCGTTCGTGGTGAACCTGTCCAACCCGCTGAGCAGGGTGGCGCTGGCGGTCAGCCGGGCGACCTCGCTGCGCACCGTGAGCATGTGCCACGAGATGCCCAACGGCATCTACCGGCTCTCCAAGTTCCTCAAGGTCGACCACCGCGACATCGAGGCGACCGCGTCGGGCATCAACCACTTCACCTTCTTCACCGAGATGCGCCACCGCCGCACGGGCGAGGACCTGCTGGCCCGGGTCCGGGAGATGTTCGCCCGGCCGGCCTGGGACTACTCGCCGGCCAAGGTCCGGGCCGTGCAGGCGGCCCAGCGGTACTCGGTCAGCGCCGCGCTCGCCGACGAGATCTACATGCCGCTCGTCGTGCACGTCGTGCGGACCTACGGCCTGGTGCCGTGCTCGGTCGACAGCCACATCGGCGAGTACCTGCCGTTCACCGCCGACGTCGCCGACTACTACCCCGTGCGGGTCGACGTCATGGAGAACTTCAGCAGGTTCACCGAGCGGCTGAGCGCGTGGGTCGGCCGCACCTCGGTGCCGCTGCCGCTCCACAGGGTCGGCCACTCCGGCGAGGAGGTCGTGCCGATCCTCGCGGCGCTGTGGACCGGCGAGGCGCGACGCATCATGGCGATGAACGTGCCCAACGACGGGTTCGTGCCGGACCTGCCCGACGGCGCCATCGTCGAGGTCGGCGGCACGGTCGACGGCGACGGCCTGCACCCCGACCGGATGCCGCCCCTGGACCCGCAGGTGGCCGCCTGGACCCTCCCCCAGCTGGACCTGCAGGACAAGGTCGTGACCGCGGCGCTCACCGGCGACCGTGACCTGGCGCTCGAGGCGCTGGTCGAGGACCCGCTCAGCCCCGCCGACCCCGAGGCCTGCCGGGCGATGTTCGACGAGCTGTGCGCGCTGCAGGCCGCGCACCTGCCGTTCTGACGCGCAGAGGTCCTTACCGGATCTTTACCCGACCCGAACCGTCTGCCCTCATGACCCGCGGGCCGACGGTCGATACGTTCACGACGTCCGTCGCCGACGGCTACCGAAAGGACCCTGACATGAACCTCCGCCGCTCGCTCGCCGCCGGCACGTTGGCCCTCACCACCGTGCTCGTCGCGGGGCCGCTCGCCAACAACGTGTCGGCCCAGCCCAGCACCACCTCGCCGCCGGTCGCGCAGAACACCAACTGCCGACGGGTCGTCAAGCAGGTACGCAACGTGACCCGCCGCGTGGCCAAGTCCCAGCGCCGGCTCTCCTTCTGGCAGAAGGTTGCGGCCGAGATGCCGGGCCGCATCACGGCGCAGCAGGCCACGGTGGCCGACCTCCAGGCCCAGGTGGCCGCCGCCACGCCCGAGACGGTGGCGGGGCTGCAGGCCCAGCTCGACCAGGCCACGGCCCGGCTGGCCTGGATGCAGTCGAAGCTCGAGGCCTCGGGCCGACGGGTCCCGTTCTGGACCGACGCAGTGGCCCGGCTGACCGCGCTGCAGACCGCCCTCGGCGAGCAGGCGACGGCAGGGAACTGCCCGCTGCCGACGACGACGAGCACGACGGTCGACCAGGACGACAGCCCGACCAGCTCCACCTCGTCGACCGTGCCGGGCGACGACCTGGGCGACGACAACGGCGGCGACCGGCCCGACTCCTCGTCGGACGACGACAGCCCCAGCTCGACCGTCGAGGACCGCACTGCGGCCCAGCGTCTCGCCGAGGCCGAGCGGAGGGCCACCGAGGCCCAGCGCAAGGCCGCCGAGCGCCTCGCCGAGGCCCAGCGGAAGGCCGCCGAGGCGCAGCGCAAGGCCGCCGAGAGGATGGCCGAGGCCCAGCGCAAGGCCGCCGAGCGCCTCGCCGAGGCCCAGCGGCGGAACCGCAACAACCGGCCGACGACCTCGGCCCCTGCGCCCACGGTCGACGACCGCGGCGGCGACTCGGGCGGCGCGCAGGACGACGACTGACCGGTCCTGCACCTCACGTGCGTCCCGGTGCCCGGCGCAGTGCGCCGGGCACCGGCGCGTCCGGGCCGCGCTAGGCGGGGCAGCGCGTGGTGCGGTTGATGGTCACGTCGTGCATCAGCACGGGCACGCCGTTGGGGTCCTCGGCCGTGGGCCTCGTCCACTGGACGTCGGTCTCGAGGACGTCGGCGCCGTCCTTGACCGCCTGGCGGAAGGCGGCCAGCGAGTTCTCGCTGACGCCGTCCTCGCCGCCGCCGCGGTGGGCGATCATCGTCGGCGCGTCGCCGCCCGCCGCCGGGCTGCTGGCCCATGCGGTGTAGTCGGCGACGCGGTCGGTCGACATCCACTTCACGTTCTGGGGAGCGAGCTGCACGATCCCGGTCCAGCCGGGCGAGGGCACCCCGCCGAACGGCTCTGCGCCGTCCGGCGAGTCGCCCTTGGTGGTCACGTTGAACCACACGTCCACCGGGATGCCGGCGTCGGCGAACTCCTTGGGGACGTCGTACGCCTTGCCGTCCGGCGCGAACGTGCCCTGGACGTACAGGACGTTGATGACGCCGAGCGCGTCGGCGGACGGCGCCCGCTCCTTCATCTCGGCCACGGTCGGCGGCGCGAAGGGGTCCTTGCCGCCGATCCCACGGAACCAGATGCGGGGCCAGGCCGGCTTGTTGGCCTTGAAGAACGCGAGCGCCGACTCCTGGAACGACCCCATCAGGACGCTCGACAGGTTCTTCCGCTGCTCGATCATCCGCTGGTACTCGGCGAGCTGGGCGTCGGTCCACGGGACCGGGTCGCCGTCCTCCGTGGCCGGGAAGTACTTGATCTCGGGCAGGACGCCCACCTTGGCCCGGTCGGCCAGGTCCAGGAACTCGGCA
Organism: uncultured Actinomycetes bacterium; assembly: GCA_903930035.1. Taxonomy (GTDB): domain Bacteria; phylum Actinomycetota; class Acidimicrobiia; order Acidimicrobiales; family Microtrichaceae; genus CAJANQ01. Next base: position 4,787 of record CAIYXG010000562.1, read on the forward strand.
AAGGTGGGGACCGGCTCACCGTTGTTGAGCTGGTAGCGGGACAGCTCGGCGAACGTCAGGTCTCCCACGCGGGTGTCGGCCTCGAGCGTGCACGGGCCGGCGGGCGCCGTGGTGGTGGACGCCGTCGTCGAGGTGCTGGCCGTGGTGCTGGTCGCCGCCGACTCGTCGCCGGACGAGCACGCCGCCCCCAGCACGCCGAGCGCTCCGACCACCGCAACTGCTGCCCACAGGTCTCGCCGCATGGTTCTCCCCTGGTTCCCCCGGCCGTCCCCTTGCGTCCGGCCGTCCGTCCGGCGAGACGGTAGTGGGCGCCGGGCGCACCGCCCACGCCCGGGCGGTCATTTTCCGGCGGCGGCCGGGCCGGCCGCGCGTCGCTGCGCCCCCGGCAGGAGTCGAACCTGCGACCGGCGGATTAGAAGTCCGCTGCTCTGTCCAGC
>CAIYXG010000563.1 GCA_903930035.1 uncultured Actinomycetes bacterium
CCTCGAGCGCCCGGCCCGACGGCGGCCCGCCGTTGTTGGCGACCACGACGTCGACGCGGCCCCAGCGGTCGACCGCGGCCTGGACCAGCTGGGCGGGCAGGTCGGGGTCGCCGACGTCGCCCGGGACGACGAGCGCGTCGTCCATCCCGGCCGCCACCTCTGCCAGCAGGTCCGCGCTTCGGGCGTTGAGCACGACCTTTGCGCCCTCGGCGGCCAGCGCCTCGGCCGCGGCGCGGCCGAGCCCCTTGGAGGCGGCGGTCACCACGGCCACGCGGCCGGCGAGTCCCAGGTCCACGACGGTGCCCTTCCGGTCAGCCCAGCGAGATGCCGCCGCCGGACTGCGGCGAGGGCAGGAACGGGATGATGAACCGGGCGAACTCGGCGATGCTCCGGGTCTGCACCCAGACGGAGCCGGGTCCGGTCAGCTCCACCACCAGGCCCTCGCCGCCGAGGATGGTGGACTTCCAGTTGCCGAACTTGCGGACCTGGTACCCCATCGAGTCGTGGAAGGCGATGATGTGGCCGGTGTCGACGGTGAACTGCTGGCCCTGTGCCAGGTCGACCCGGCGCATGGCGCCGTAGCTCGAGAAGAACAGGTTGTCGCCGCCGTTCACGTGCAGCAGGAAGAGGCCCTCGCTCGAGAAGAACGTCTTGGCCCCGCCCCACTTGGTGTCCACGGTGACGTTGCCGTCCGACGCCATGTAGCAGCCGGAGACCACCATCAGGCCGCCCTGGCCCTCCATGGGGTGGTGGAAGATGTCGCCGGGCGAGTAGGGCGCGAACGAGATCTGCGACGGCTGCCGGGCGGTGAACGTGTTCATGAAGAACGACTCGCCGCCGAGCACCGAGCGCTTGAGGGCGCCCTTCAGGCCACCGCCGGCCGCGCCGGCCGACGTGACGACGTCGATGCCGGGGGTCATGGACACCATGGCCCCGCCCTCGGCGACGATGGCGTCGCCGGGGTCCAGGTTGCAGGTCAGCATGGCGAACGCCGGGCCGTAGTCGATCGAGTGCTGCACGGGAGCCTCCAGGTTGGTCGTGCCCGCCACAGTACGCCGCACCCGGACGGGCCCCGCCGGTCCGCAGCGCCTAGGGCGTCACGATCGGGAACTCCGGGTCGACGTCGTCGGCCAGGTCGATCAGCGTGAGCAGCACCGAGGCGTCGCCGTCGATCCGCACCGTCCCGTCGCCGAGCGCTGCCATCATGTCGAGCTGACGGGTGATGATGCCGACGACCGTCGCCCGGTCCAGGGTCAGCGTGGCGTCGACCTCGCCCAGGTCCTGGGTACGGCGGTGGCTCAGGACGCCGTTGCGCAGCTCCATGCGGTGGCGCTCGCCGGAGTCGGTGAACACCCAGCCGATGGCCAGCTGGTGCTCCCACGCCCGGGGGCCGTCGATGCGCACCGCGATCGCGTCGAAGATCTGCGACGGGCTGAGCGCCAGCGCGAAGTCGGCCGCCGCGCCGGCCACCGAGTTGGGGGTCCCGAACACGCCGTGGCGCAGCTCGTACGCGCCGGCCAGGAACGCGTTGCGCCAGGTGCCGTTCTCGGCGCCGAAGCCGACCTGCTCCATGGTGTCGGCGAGCAGCGTGCGGGCCGCCTCGTGGGTCTCGTCGGCGAACACCACGTGCTTGCAGACCTCCATGGTCCACCGGTAGTCGCCCTCGTCGAACGCCTGCCGGGCCACGGCCACCGCCGCGTCGGCCCCGCCCATGGCGGCGACGTACCGCTCGGCCGCGGCGACCGGAGGGTGGGCCCAGAGGTTGGCCGGGTTGGCGTCGTACCAGCCCATGTAGCGCTGGTAGATGGCCTTGACGTTGTGGCTGACCGACCCGTAGTAGCCGTGCGTGTGCCAGTTCTCGGACAGGGCCGGCGGGGTCTCGATCATCTCGGCGATCTCGGACCCGGTGTAGCCCTGGTTCATCAGCCGCAGCGTCTGGTCGTGCAGATACAGGTACATGTCGC
>CAIYXG010000564.1 GCA_903930035.1 uncultured Actinomycetes bacterium
CGAGAACCTCGGGGTGCAGCGCCGTGCAACGCCCTCCTCTGTCCGTCGGCCGGCCGACGAGCGCGGGGTTGCCGTCGTCGAGGCGGCCTTCGTCATCCCGGTCCTGGTGGTCCTCGTCCTCGGGATCATGGAGTTCGGCCTGGTCTTCGCCTCCACGTCGACCGCCACGCAGGCCAGCCGGAGCGGGACCCGCGTGGCGGCGGTCCAGTACGCGGCCGCCGGCGGGGCCGCGGCGGCGCAGCGCACCGCCACCGACTCGATCGCCGCCGCCGTCGCCGCCGACCTGAAGGGCCTCGGCGGCGCCACACCGGTCGGCCTGGCCGTCTACAAGGTCGACCCCGCCTCCACCTCGGGGCGCCCCGTCGGGGGAAACCCGGGCGTCAACATGGTCGGCGGGTGCACCGACCGCTGCGTCCGCTACACGTGGAACGGCACCTCCATGGCCTACTCGAGCGGGTCCTGGACCGACCCGGACGCCTGCGGCGCCGCCATCGACTCCATCGGGGTCTACGTCCAGGTGAACCACACGTACGTCACCGGCCTGCTCGGCTCGACCCGGACCGTGACCGGGACGACCGTCATGCGCCTCGAGCCGCTCTCGACCGACCAGTGCACGGGATGAGGCAGGTGGCACGGCTCCGGGCCCGCAGGGCGGCGCGCGACGAGCGCGGGATCGCGCTGGTCTGGATGGCGCTGTTCCTGTTCGTCCTGCTCCTGTTCGCCGGCTTCGCCGTCGACCTGACCAACTGGTACCTCAACGCCGAGCGGGTCCAGCGCGCCGCCGACGCAGGCGCCCATGCCGGCGTCGTGTTCCTCCCGGGCGACATGACCGCCGCCACGTCGACGGCTCGCGCCGAGGTCACCAAGAACGGCTACTCGACCGGCGGCACCGGCGCGGCCGGGTCGACCATCACGGTGACGCAGGACCCCAACCCCAACCGGCTCCGGGTCAAGGTCTCGACCGACGTGCCCAACTTCTTCCTCGGCCTGATCGGCCTGGGCAGCACCCGGGTCAGCCAGGAGGCGGTGGCGGAGTACGTGGCGCCGGTCCCCATGGGCTCGCCCCAGAACAAGCTCGGGAACGACCCCGAGGGCACCGACCCCGGGACCCAGCTCTGGGTGAACGCCACCGGCCCGTCGACCGGGAAGCAGCAGGGCGAGCGGTACGGCTCCAAGGTCTGCAACGCCTCGCCGCGCGAGTTCGGCTGCAGCGGGTCCGCCAGCACCGAGTACGCCACCGACGGCTACCTCTACGCGGTCGACGTGTCCAGCACCGTGGCCGGCCAGCCGCTCACGTTCCAGGTCTTCGACGGGATCTACGTGAACACCGGGTCGACGTGCGACCGGACGTTCCGGAACTCGAGCGGCAGCACGGTGTCGATCATGCCGACGTCGACCTCGCTCACGGCCGCCCAGTGGACGGCGCTCTCCGCCAAGTACCCCGACGCAGCCACGCGGTTCGGTGCACCGTCGGCCACCCCGGCCGCCGCGCCGTTCTGCCCCGGCGACGCGGCGTACGCGGGCAGCAGCCCCGTCGGCAACATGACGACCACCTTCATCGTCCGTGCGCCGGACACGACCGAGTGGTCGGACACCGACAACCCCGTGGTCAGCACGGCGACCTGCGCCCCGGTCACGATGGGCACGCTCAACCCGTCGTCCTCCACCGCCATCTACGACCAGCTCATGGGCGCGACCTCCGGCCTGATCGACCCGAACGACGGGGTGCTGTCGTTCGCCGAGACGTTCCACCGGTTCGCCACCGTCTGCACGATCCCGTCCGGGTCGGTCCAGACCGGGCGCTACATCCTCCAGGTCCGCACCAACGCGACGGCGGCCAACCCCACCGTCTACTCGCCGTCGGTGGCCACCGAGGGCGCCAACCACTTCTCCGTCCGCGTCGGGTTCGGCGCCAGCGGACTGGCCGCCGTCGACGGGTCGAGCGTCACCGTCTCGGCGCGCGGCCGGCTCCCGATCTTCGCCAACGCCAACGGCGCCAACACCCAGTTCTACGTGGCCCGGGTGCTGCCCTACGACGCGGGCCGCACGCTCCGCATCAACCTGTTCGACATGGGCGAGTCCAGCCAGGCCGGCACGCTGCGCGTGCTGGGGCCGACCGAGTACACCGGCACGATCAGCGGCTGCACGATCACCCGCGACGACAACGCCGCCCTCAGCACGACACCGAGCCTGTGCCAGCTCAACAACGTGCTCAGCTCGGGCGGCTACAACGGCCGCCTGCTGACCATGGACGTCCCGATCCCGACCAACTACACCTGCAACACGGCGTCGCCGACGGGGTGCTGGATGCGCATCCAGGCCTCCTACCCGAGCGGGGCCAAGGTGAACGACGCCACGACCTGGTCGGCGTCCATCCTGGGCAACCCGGTCAGGCTCGTCGAGTAGCCCGCTCCCAGGCGGCGACCTCGACGCCCATGGGCGTCGACGGCGGCCCGGCGGTGAACGGCCAGATCTCCTCGGAGATCTGCCG
>CAIYXG010000565.1 GCA_903930035.1 uncultured Actinomycetes bacterium
AGGCCTCCTCGCTGCCCCCGAGCAGCCGGTCCTTGCCGACGCGCACGTCGTCCAGGAACAGCTGGCCGGTCGGGCTCGAGTGGATGCCCATCTTGCGCAGCGGCTTCGTCTGCTCCAGACCCGGCATGCCGGCGTCGAGCACGAACTGCACCACGGTGCGCTCGGCGGGCGGGTTGCCCTCGTCGAGCTTGCAGATGAACACGATCGTGTCGGCGTGCGGGCCGTTCGTGATGAAGGTCTTCTGGCCGTTGAGCACGTACTCGTCGCCGTCACGGCGGGCCGTCGAGGCCATCGAGCCGAAGGCGTCGGAGCCGGAGTTGGGCTCGGTGATGGCCCACGCCCCCACCTTGTCCATGGTCAGCAGGTCCAGCGCCCAGCGCTCCTTCTGCTCGATCGTGCCCTTCGACATGATCGACGCGGCGGTGAGGCCCATCGACACGCCCATGGCGGTCACCATGCCCGGGCACACCCGGCACAGCTCGATGATCGGGATCATCGTGAAGGCGATGGAGTTGGGGTCGCGGGGCCCCCGGACCTTCTCGGCGACCTCCTCACCGGCGGCGACGGCCTTCTCCCGCTCGATGGTCTTCCGGAACGACTCGCGCTGCATGTCGGACATGCCGAAGGTCGCGAACATCTTGCGCAGCAGGTCGTAGGGCGGCAGGTCGCCGAACTCCAGGTCCTCGCGGACGGGGCGGACCTCCTTGTCGATGAAGTCGCGCACCATGGTGCGCACCATCTCCTGCTCCTCGGACCACTGGTACATCGTCGTCTCCGTCCTGGTCGGTTCGTACGCCGTCGTTCGTGCCTGGTCCGGTGCGGCGGGCCGTCACGGGCGCCGCGCCGTCCCCCGCAACCTACTGCCCGCCCCCGGCCGGCAGCCACGGCGCCACCTCGCCGAACCAGCCCAGCTCCTCGGGCATCTCGGGCAGCGACGACCAGGCGGCGACGTGTGCGGGCATCTGCAGCAGGCCGTGCAGGAGCAGCAGGTGCGTCCAGTGGCCCTCGACGGTGCCCTGCGCCCCCGACTCGAGGGGGTCCAGCGTGCCGGCGCGCACCCGCAGGTAGTTGCGCCAGGTGAGGTCGCACGTCGAGTCGGCGGAGCCGTCGGGCACGGGGTCCACCCGGTCGCCGAACTCCTCCACCAGGCGCGCGGCGACCCGCTGGCCGGACAGGTAGGGCAGCTCCAGCAGGATCATCCCGGCGGGCGAGCCGACGATCCGGAAGCGCAGGGCCAGGTCGGCGTCGGGCACGGGCCGCAGGTGGGCCAGGGCGTCCGACGCGACGTCGTCGAGCGGCGGCAGCGGGGTGCGACGGTCGCCGAGCCGCACCGACCAGCCCTGCAGGTCGGCCGGGCGCACCAGCTCGCCCGAGAACGGCGCCCGCACCGGGCCGGGCCGCACCAGCGCCCAGTCGGCCGGCTGGTCGTCCACCGTGTCGTCGAGCAGCCGGCCCTGCTCGAACCGCAGGTGGCGGACCACCCCGGGCTCGTCGTCGGACTCGACGTGGACCACACCGGTCGCGTACGGCACCGGGCGGTCGCCCGACGCCATCTGCTGCAGGAGCAGCGGCACGGCGTCCTGGGCCTTGACGGTCCGTGCCACGAGCCCCATCAGGCGCCCTTCGCCGCCTCGGCCGACGAGCGGGCGTGGTAGCTCGACCGGGTGAAGGGGCTGGACTCGACGTGCGCGATCCCCAACGACTCGCCGACCCGGGCGAACTCCTCGAAGTCCTGAGGCGTCCACCAGTTGGCGACCGGCAGGTGGGCGGCCGTGGGCCGCAGGTACTGGCCGACCGTCACGATCGACACCCCCACCGCAGCCAGGTCGGCGAGCGTGGCGGCGATCTCGTCCTTGGTCTCGCCCATCCCGACCACCAGTCCGGACTTGGTGGTCAGCCCGGCCGCGGCCGAGCGGGCCAGGACGGTCAGCGAGCGGGCGTAGCCCGCCGACGGGCGGGCGGCGCGCTGCAGCCGGGGCACGGTCTCGATGTTGTGGTTCACGACGTCGGGCCGGACGTCCAGGACGAGCTGCAGCGACGCGGCGTCGCCGGCACAGTCCGAGATCAGCACCTCGACCGCCGTCCCCGGCCGGCGCGCCCGGATCGCCTCTACGGTCCGCGCCACGAGTCCTGCCCCGCCGTCGGGCAGGTCGTCGCGGGCCACGGTGGTGACCACGGCGTGCTCCAGGTCCATGCGCACGACCGCCTCGGCCACCCGGTCCGGCTCGCCGGCGTCCTGCGCCTCGGGCTTGCGGGTGTCGACCAGGCAGAACCCGCAGGCTCGCGTGCACCGCTCGCCGTTCACCATGAACGTGGCGGTGCCGTCGGACCAGCACTCCGACAGGTTCGGGCAGCCGGCCTCCTCGCACACGGTCACCAGGTCCAGCTCGCGGAGGGTGGACCGCAGCCCGAGCACCTCGGCGTGGTGGCGCACCGGCGCCCGCATCCACTCCGGCTTCCGGGCCGAGAGCTCGACCTGCTCGGTGACGCCGGCCTGGGCGAGACGGCCCTGGAGCCGGACCGAGGTCCCGGCGCTGCCGCCGCGCTCGCCGCGGGAGAACGGCGTCAGGTCGTCGGGCGAGAGCCGCCAGACCACGTCCGCCCGCTCCACCGACACGGGCGCCCACCGGGCCGTGAACGCGTCGACGACCGCGTCGGCCACGACCTGCAGGTCCACGTCGAGCCCCTCGGCCGCGAGCGACGTCACCCCGGCGTCGGTGATCCCGCACGGCACGATCTGGCCGAAGTGCGCCAGCTCGGGGTCCACGTTCAGGGCGAACCCGTGCAGCGTCCGGCCGCGCTCGATGCGCACGCCCACGGCAGCCAGCTTGCGGGGCCGGGCGCCGTCCACGTCGAGCCACACGCCGGGGTAGCCCGCGCGGCGCGCCGCGCCGGCCAGCCCGAGCGCGGTGACGGCGTCCACCACCACCTGCTCCAGCGTGGCCACCCACGCCCGGGTGTCGGGCAGGCCACCGGGCACCGAGGTCGGCAGGGTCACGAGCGGGTAGGCGACCAGCTGGCCGGGGCCGTGGTAGGTGACGTCGCCACCGCGGTCGACGTGCACGAGGGTCGCCCCCACGTCGGCGGGGTCCCCCACCACGTGCGACGGCTCGGCACTGCGGCCCAGCGTGAACGTGGGCGGGTGCTCGAGCAGGAGCAGCCGGTCCTCGGTGCCGGCGGCGAGGGCCCGCTGCAGGTCCCACGCCTCCATGTACGGCACCCGGCCGAGCCACCGCACGCGCAGCGGCGCGCCGGTGCCGGACAGGAGCGCAGGGGCGTCGGCCGCCAGGTCGGTCACGTCAGTGCCCCGGGTCGGCCGGCGTCACGGGGCTCAGAGCTCCGCGACCCAGTCCCGCGTCTCGAGGATCTCGCGCACGCGGTCCATGAAGGCGGCGGCGTAGGCACCGTCGAAGGCCCGGTGGTCCCACGACAGCGTGAGCACGCCGACCGAGTGGATGCCGAGCGTCTCGTTGCCCAGCGC
>CAIYXG010000566.1 GCA_903930035.1 uncultured Actinomycetes bacterium
CCACCAGCAGGTAGGCCGGCCACGGGCGTGCCGCGGCCCGGGCCGCCCGCCGCACCGTGGTGCTGCGGCGCGCGGCGCTGGTGCCGGTGCCCGCCGCACGGGCGACCTCGAGGGCCGACAGCACGAGCGGCCAGGTCGCCGCGGTCTCCTTGGCCAGGAGTGCGACGGACAGCGCGGCCAGCGACGCCAGCGTCCACCGCAGGTCGGGCCGGCCGGGCGGGAGGTCGGGCCGGGTGCCGGGCTCGGGGAGAACGACGGCGGCCGAGGCGGTCCACCAGCACAGCAGCGACCCGAGCGCCGCCAGCGCCACGAGCAGGTCGCCGCGTCCCCCGACCCAGGCCACGGCCTCGGAGTGCGACGGCAGCACCAGGAACACCGCGGCGGCCAGACCGCCCGGCACCCACCGCGGGAGGGGGTCGGCGCCCCGGCGGCGGACCGCGTCGCCCCAGAGCCGGTCGGCGAGCACGGCCACGAGCGCCGTCACGAGACCGTGGAGGACCACGTTGGTCAGGTGGAAGCCCGAGGCGTCCAGGCCCCACACCGACCGGTCCACCCGCAGCGACAGGTTGGACAGCGGCCGCCACTGCACCGCCGAGTAGTCCAGGCCGGGGAACCGCCGGGCCCCTGCGCTGGCCCGCAGGATCCCCTCGAGGTCGTCGCCGGTGAACCCGGCGAACAGCGACGGCAGCCACACGACGAACGACGCACCGACGCACGCGGCCACCAGCGCCGCGGCCCGGCGCCGGGTCCACCCGTCCACCGCCCCGGCGGCCGTCGCAGGGCCGTCGGCGGCCGCTGTGGCACTGGTCACGGCGCCAGTCTGCCCGCCAGCTCCGCAGTACCCGTGCCGCAGGGGGAGGGGTAGGGTTCGGCACCGGCCCGGGGCATCGGGGCCGCCGACCGACCTGCAACCGCAGACCTGCAACTACAGGGGGACACCGTGAAGGCCTACGACTCGATCTACATCAACGGCGCCTGGGTGCCGTCGCAGGGCACCGACACCGCCGACGTCGTCGACTCGGCCACCGAGGAGGTCATCGGCCGCGTGCCCCTCGGGACCGCCGCCGACGTGGACGCCGCCGTCGCCGCCGCCCGTGCCGCGTTCGACTCGTGGTCGCAGACCCCGGCCGACGTGCGGGCCAAGTACCTGCGCGACGTGGGCGCCGCGCTCGCGGGCCGCTACGACGAGATCGTCGACACCATCTCGTCGGAGGTGGGCTCGCCCAAGGTCTTCAGCCAGTTCGTGCAGGCCGGCCTGTCGCTCGGCGAGTGGGAGTCCTTCGCCGCACTGGTGGAGAACTACGCCTTCGAGGAGAAGGTCGGGAACTCCCTCGTCGTGCGCGAGCCCATCGGCGTGGTCGGCGCCATCACGCCGTGGAACTACCCGCTCTACCTGATCATCTGCAAGGTCGTCCCGGCCCTGGCCGCCGGCTGCACCGTGGTGCTCAAGCCGTCGGAGATCACCCCGCTCAACGCCTACCTCCTCACCGAGGTCCTGGACGAGGTCGGGCTCCCTGCGGGCGTGTTCAACCTGGTGCCGGGCCTGGGCCCGGTCGTGGGCGCAGCCATCTCGCAGCACCCCGACGTCGACATGGTCAGCTTCACCGGCTCGGGCCGGGCCGGCGCCGAGGTCCAGCGTGACGCCGCGGCCACCGTCAAGCGGGTCGGCCTGGAGCTGGGCGGCAAGTCGGCCAACGTGGTCCTCGACGACGCCGACCCCACCGCCGTGGCCATGGGTGCCGTGTTCGGCTGCTACATCAACGGCGGCCAGACCTGCTCGGCGCTCACCCGGGTGCTCGTGCCCGAGTCCCGCAAGCAGGAGTTCGTCGACGCCATTGTCGAGGAGGCCGCCAAGGTCCAGCTGGTCGACCCCAAGGCCGACGAGATGGACATCTTCCACGTCATGGGCCCCATGAGCTCCAAGGCCCACCAGCAGCGGGTCCAGGACTTCATCCGCAAGGGCATCGACGAGGGGGCGACGCTGGCACTCGGCGGCCCGGACCAGCCCGCCGACCGGCCGACCGGCTTCTACGTGCAGCCGACCGTCTTCACCGACGTCACGCCGGACATGACCATCGCCCAGGAGGAGATCTTCGGCCCGGTGCTGTCGATCCTCACCTACTCCGACGAGGACGACGCCGTGGCCATCGCCAACGGGACCATCTACGGCCTCGGCGGCGCCGTGCAGTCGGCCGACGCGGAGCGGGCCATGCGGGTCGCCCGCCGGATGCGCACCGGCCAGGTCGACATCAACGGCGCCAACTTCAACCCGGCGGCGCCGTTCGGCGGCTACAAGCAGTCGGGCAACACCCGTGAGCGCGGCCGCTGGGGCCTCGAGGAGTTCCTCGAGACCAAGTCCATCCAGCTCCCGGAGTGACCTCCGGCTGGACCGTGACCGTCGTCTGACCTGCTCCGCAGCGCCGGGAACTGATTCCCGGTCCATGACGTTGTCCCGGGCGGCGCCGCGGCGCCGCCCGGCGACGTTCCCCTGCTTCTGAGACCCCTCCTGTGACCCTCCACCAGCCCGCCGCCGACCCGGCGCACGACGTCGTACCCGAGGACGAGCTCCCGGCCGGGCCGCCGCCGGACGAGGCCGTGGACGACGGGCCGTCGGTCACCCGGAAGGGCGTGGCGACCATCTGGCGGTTCGCCCGGATGCACCCGACGCCGTTCGCGCTGTCGCTGGTGGGCGGCGTCCTGTGGGCCGCCATCGTGGTGGCGGCGTCCTACTCCCTGGGCTGGGTGACCAACCAGGTCATCACGCCGGCCTTCGACGGCGGGATCCCCACGAGCCGGATCTGGCTCGCCGTGGGCCTCATGCTCGGCATCGGCCTGGCCCGGGGTGCTGCGGTCGTGGTGCGCCGCTGGTTCGGCGCCGTGACCGAGGCCCGCATGCAGGTGTCGCTCCGCAAGGACGTGGTCGACCGGCTGCTCACGATGCGCCTGGCCGAGTACCGCGACCGCCCCACCGGCGAGCTCCTGTCGCACGCCGACAACGACGTGAACGCGGCCACGCAGATGCTGCTCCCGCTGCCGTGGTCGCTGGGCGTCGTGGCGCTCATCGTGTTCTCGCTCGGGTCGTTGTTCGCCGCCGACTGGGTCTTTGGCCTGACCGCCGTGCTGCTGTTCCCGGCGCTGACCGCGCTCAGCCGCTACTTCACCAACCGGGTCCACGCCCCGATGGCCCAGGTCCAGGAGCGGCTGGGGGTCGTGTCGTCCATCGCCCACGAGAGCTTCGACGGCGCGCTGGTGGTCAAGACCATGGGTCTCGAGGAGCACGAGGTCGACCGGTTCTCCGGTGCGGCGGGGGCCCTGCGCGAGCAGGTCGTGGGCGTGGCCCGCATCAACTCGACCTTCCAGCCGCTGATCACGCTGCTGCCCAACCTGGGCATCGTGGTCCTGCTCCTGGCCGGCGCGTGGCGGATCGACCAGGGCGGGGCCACCCCGGGCGAGCTGGTGCAGGCGGTCGCCCTGTTCGGCTGGCTGGCGATGCCCATGCGGATCGTGGGCTTCCTGTTCGAGTCGATCCCGCGCTCGGTCGTCTCCATCGCCCGGATCGACGACCTGCTCGGCCTGCCGGTGGACCCGGCGGCCGAGGGTGACGGCACCGGCGCCCACCTGCCCGACGGTCCGGTCGGCCTGCGGTTCGACGACGTCCACTACGCCTTCGGCCCCGACCAGCCGCCGGTGCTCGACGGCGTGTCGTTCGAGGTGGCGCCGGGCGAGACGGTGGCGCTGGTGGGCTCGACCGGCAGCGGCAAGTCCACGCTGGTCAACCTGGTCGGCCGGCTCGACGAGCCCACGGCGGGGTCGCTGTCGCTGGGCGGCGTGCCGGTGGCCGACCTGGACCCGGCCGACCTCCGCCACGCCGTGGCGCTGGTGTTCCAGGAGTCGTACCTGTTTGCCGAGCCGGTCGCCGACAACGTCCTCATGGGCCGCGACGTCCCCGACGGGACGCTCGACCGGGTGCTGGACCGCGCCCGGGCCACGCGGTTCGTGGACGCCCTGCCCGAGGGCCGCGCGACGGTGCTGGGGGAGCGGGGCGTGACGCTGTCCGGCGGCCAGCGCCAGCGTGTGGCCCTGGCCCGGGCCCTGGCCGGGGGCCCGCGACTGCTGGTGCTCGACGACGCCACCTCGGCGGTGGACCCGACCATCGAGGCCGAGATCCTGCAGGGCCTGCGCTCCGAGGGCGCCACGATGCTGGTGGTGGCCCACCGGCTGTCGACCATCCTGCTGGCCGACCGGGTGGTGCACCTGTCCGGGGGGCGGGTCCAGGGCGTCGGGACCCACGAGGAGCTCCTGGCCGAC
>CAIYXG010000567.1 GCA_903930035.1 uncultured Actinomycetes bacterium
CCGACATGCTCGAGTCGCTGGGCCACCGGCTCGAGCCCGGCAACAACGTGACCATCAACCTGGAGCCCGACACGCGGGCCGAGGTCGACGACCTCTACGCCCGGCTGTCGGAGGGTGGCGACCCGTCGCAGTGCCAGCCGCCCATGGCCATGTTCTGGGGCGGCTACTACGCCACCGCCATGGACAGGTTCGGCCTGCGGTGGATGTTCAACTGCGCCGAGGCGCCGGACTGAGGCCGGCCCGCCCCGGAGGGCCCGAGCGTCCCCCGCGCCCCGTTCCGGCCCACCTAGCCTGACGGCGACCCGCCGCCCCCCTCCCCCCGTGCGCGCGGTCGCCCTCCTGATGCCCCCGACGACGCCCCCCTCGCCGCCGCCCGACCTCGACGCGTACCGACGTGCGGTGGCCGACCTGCTCGACGACCTGCGGCACCGGCCCGGCTCGCCGGCCCGTGCTGCGGCCGACCAGCTCGACGAGCCGCGGCTGGCGGCCGTGCTCGACCAGGTGCCCGGCGGGCTCGACTGGGTCCGCCAGGAGCTGTCGGACGAGGCCGCCACCTTCCGGCCGGACTCCCCCAGCTCGGCCTCGGACCACCACACGTTCGTGCGGATCTTCCTGCTCTCGCAGATCGACACGCTGTGGTGGGCCGACGCCCCCGAGTTCCTCACCGACGACGACGTCGCCAGGTCCGACGAGCTGGTGGACCTGGAGCCGCTCCGCAGGGCCGGCCGGCTCCTGTTCGAGTACCGGCGGCAGCCCGAGACCTGGGCCGGTCGCGCCCGTCACGCGGTCCGGCGGCGGGTCGCGCCGCACGGCTCGCCCCACACGGCCGGTGTCCGGTTCACCCGGGTCCGTCCGGAGCTCGCGGCACTCATCAACGAGGTCGCGGCGGCCTTCGCCGTGGTGGCACCCGACGCGCCCCGTCTGTGGGTGACGTCCATGACGCGCAGCGTCGACCACCAGCAGCACCTGCGGACGCTCGGGTACTCGGCCCTCCTCCCGAGCGCCCACTGCAACGGCTACGCCGTCGACGTGGAGATGGCGTGGTTCGGCCGCTTCGGCGCCGCCGGCGCGCTCGCCACCGTCCTGCTCGAGCTGCAGCAGCGCGGGCTCGTCAACGTCATCGACGAGGGCCAGGCGTGGCACGTCTGCCTGAGTCCCGGCGCCCGCACCCCGCTGCGCGCCGAGTTCGAGCGGACCATGGAGGTCTGAACGCATGTGTGGCATCGCACTGGTCGTGGGCGCCGGCGGCGACCGCGCCCTCCACCGCCAGATGATGGCGGCCATCGTCGGCCGGGGCGACGTCGAGGAGGTGCTGCTCGACGAGCACGTGCTGGCCGGGACCCAGCGGCTGCGGATCGTCGACCGGGACCGGGCCGTGCAGCCCTGGCGGTCGGCCGACGACGCCTGGCTGCTCTGCTTCAACGGCGAGATCTACAACCACAAGGAGCTGCGGGCCGAGCTGGCCGCCCTGGGCCGGGCGCCCCGGAGCGAGTCCGACACCGAGGTGGTCCTGGAGTCCGTGCTCGAGTGGGGCGACGACGGGGTCCACCACCTCCGCGGCGAGTACGCGTTCGCCGTCGTGGAGCGCAGCACGGGCCGCACGTACCTCTCCCGCGACCCGGTCGGGGTGAAGCCGCTCTACTGGGCCATGAAGGACGGCCGCCTGTACGTGGCCTCGGAGGTCAAGGCGCTGGTCCCGGTCGGCGCACAGGTGCACGAGGTCCCGCCGGGCCACCACGGATGGGCCGAGCCGGGCCGGGCCCCGGTGCTGGTGCCCCACGTCGACCTGCTGCGCCTGGGCGAGGGCCTGCCCCCGCTCGACGACCCCGAGGAGGCCATGGCGGCGGTACGGACCGCGCTGCGCGACAGCATCGCGGTGCGGGTCGACACCGACCTGCCCGTGGGCGTCGTGCTCTCGGGCGGACTCGACAGCTCGCTCACCCTGCTGCACGTCAAGGAGCTGCACCCCGACTGCATCGCCTTCACCGTCGGCACGCCCGACAGCGAGGACGTCGAGTACGCCCGCCGCCTCACCGCCGACCTGGGGGTGCCGCACGAGGTGGTCGACCTCGCGCCCGGCGACCTGCACCTGGCCGACGTCCGGACCGCGGTCGAGATGGGCGAGCTCACCGAGTACGGCGACGTCATCAACGCGGTGGTCTCGGTGCCGCTGTTCCGACGGGTGCACGAGTGCGGCGTCAAGGTCGTGCTGGCCGGGGACGGCTCCGACGAGCTCTTCGGCGGCTACGACATGTACCACGCGGTCGACCCCGAGGCCGGGCGGCGCCTGTTCCTGCACAAGATCCGCAACCTGTCGCGCACCGAGCTGCAGCGGGTCGACCGTACCTCCATGGGCCAGGGCGTCGAGGTCCGGGTGCCCTTTCTGGACATCTCGATGCTCGACCTGGCGATGCGGATCCCGATCGACCTGAAGATGCGCGACGGCCAGGAGAAGTGGGTCGTGCGCCAGGCGTTCGCCGACCTGCTGCCCGAGTACATCCGCATGCGGCCGAAGAACCCGATGTCCCACTCCTCGGGCCTCCACGAGCGGGCCCGCCTCTACAAGCCGCTGTTCGCCCGCGAGTACCGCTCCCACGGGTACGAGCTGCTGGGGCCCATGCGTCGCGACTTCTCGGTCGTGCTCTCGCAGTCGGGCCGCGACCTGGACCGCGCCGTCGCCGAGGTGCAGGCCCGGCCGGACTACACCGTCCTGGAGCACGCCAAGGACCTGGCGGGCGCCGTGCGGTGGAACGTGCAGCGGGCGCTGCAGCGGGCCTGACCGGCCGGCCCTCAGAAGGGCAGCAGGTCGGCCTGCAGGGCCATCAGCTCGTCGAACATCTTGCGGCAGGACGCCTCGTCGGCCGGCGAGTTGGGGTCCTCCCGGAGCGCCTCGAACGCCAGCGCCGGGTCCCGCTGGAGCGCCGCGTCCACCACCTTGTCCTGCAGGTCCACCTGGGTGGCGATCCACCCGGCGAGCGGCTCGCCGAGCGCCGGCATCTGCTCCGGGTGGATACCGTCACCGTCCACGGTGGCGCCCACCTCGACGATCGCACCGTCCTTCACGTCCGGGATGAAGCCCTGGTTCGGGACGTTCACCGCCATGATCCGCGCCGGCTCGCCCGACCACATGGCTGCGATGATCGGCACGACCTCCTCGTGGCTGTGCCCCATGGCCTGCAGCGGCAGCGGCACCTTGGTGGTCGCGGCCCAGGTGGCCAGGCGCTCCCCCTTGAGGCTCAACGGCTCGTGGAAGTCGAGCGGCACCGGGTGCCAGTCGGTGACGTCCAGGGCGAAGTCCACGTACTCGCCGATGTGGCTGTCCACCGAGCACGGCACCAGCCCGTAGGTGCGCACCATGTGCACCACGAGCGGCGAGTAGTTGAACTCGACGACCGACCCGCCGAGCGTGCCCGACCCCAGCGTCTTCAGCACCTTCTTGGTGCGGTCCGAGTAGTCGAAGAAGCCCTTGTCGAAGAACGCCCGGATCCTGGGAAGCAGGTCCTCGCCGGTGCGTCGGTCGCGGAACTCCGTGAAGAACGTGAAGTGGTTGATGCCCGAGGCCTTGGCGTCGACGTCCTTGGCGTTCACCCGGAGCCGGCGCGACAGCCGGTGGACGCCCATCGGCATCTCGTGGCACATGCCGACGTTGCGGACCTTGGTACCCCTGTTGATGGCCAGCGTCACACGGCTCATGGGGTTGGACAGGTTCAGCAGGAAGGCGTCGGGGCAGTGCTCCTCGATGCTGCGGCAGATGCTGAGCGTGTTGTGGATGCTGCGCAGCGAGTGGAACACGGCGCCCGGGCCCCCGTTCTCGCCCGTGATCTGGGTCGCCCCGTACTTGTTGGGGATCTCGTAGTCCTGGCGCCACGACTCGAACCGCCGGAACTCGGCGCTCGAGATCACGTAGTCGGCGCCGGCGAGCGCGGTCGCGGGGTCGGTGCTGTGGTCGACGACGATCGGCGAGCCCGCCGCCGCGTTGAGCTTGCAGGCGAACTGGAACGCCCGCTGCAGCCGCTCGGCGTTGACGTCGTGCAGGACCAGGCGGGCGCCCGCCAGCGACGTGGTGTGGACGATGTCGTTCACCATCGCGGGGCCGAACGACATGCCGCCGGCGCCGACGAGGGTGATCTTGGGTGCGCGCATGCGGGTGCTCCTCCGGGGTGCGTGCGGACGGGTCAGTCGACCTCGCCGGAGGTCAGCAGCTGCTGGAACCACCGGTACGAGTCCTTGGGGACGCGACGGAAGCCGTCGTCGTAGTCGACGTAGATCAGGCCGTACCGGCCGTCCCGGCCGTAGACCCACTCGATGTTGTCGGCGTACGACCACTGGAAGAACCCGTCGACCGGGATGCCCTCGTCCACGGCGTCGCGCAGGGCCTCGAGGTGGTTCCGGGCGTACCACACGCGCAGGTCGTCGCGGACCCGGCCGTCGCGGTCCATGCGGTCGTACATCCCGAACCCCGACTCGGTGATGACGAACCGACGGCAGGCCGGGTGGTGCTGGTAGCGCCGGAGGATCTCGGTCAGGCCCCGGGGCTCGACGGGGATGGACGTCGTGGACCGCACGTTGGCCTCGGCGCCACGGAGCGACGGCACCGGCAGGCCGCCGACGAGCGGGACCGACCTCATCGGCGTCGGCCCGTAGTACTGGACGCCCATGAAGTCGTAGTCGAAGGCGCAGGCCTCCAGGTCGCCGTCCTGGACGTAGCGCCGGAGCGGCCGCAGGAACACGCTCTCCTCGAACGGGTAGCCGAGACCGCCCGCGGGGTCCAGGAACGCGTCCACCGTCAGGGCCTCGATGGTGCGCTGGGCCTTCTTCAGCCGTCCCGTGGCGTCGAACGGCGCGCAGAGCGTGAAGACGTTCGTCGTGCCGATGCGGTGGTCGGCCGGGAGGGCGGCCCGCATGCGGCGGCCGGCCTCGGCGCAGGCCAGGTTCATGTGGTGCATGGTCTGCAGCGCCTTGAGCGGCCTCGGGCCCAGCCGGTCCTCGAAGATGCCGGCAGCGACGTGGCCCATGACCGACAGCGGCTCGTTGAAGACCATCCAGTTGGACACGCGGTCGCCGAAGCGCACGGCCAGCTGCTCGGCGAACACGGCGAAGTCCTCGACGATCCCCCGACGGGTCCAGCCACCCTCCAGCCAGAGCGCCTGGGGCAGGTCCCAGTGGTGGACGGTCAGCCAGGGCTCGATGCCGCGCTCGAGGCAGCCGTCGATCAGCCGGTCGTAGTACTCGCCGCCCCTGTCGTTCCAGGGTCCGCGGCCGTCGCCGAACACGCGGGGCCAGCTCACCGAGAACCGGTTGGCCCTGGTGCCCATGGCGGCCAGGAGGTCCAGGTCCTCGTCCAGCCGGTGGAAGGCGTCGGACCCCTCGAGCGCGACCAGCCCGCCCCGGACACGGCCCCGGAGGGTGGCCTCGTCCCAGATCGACGGGCGCTTGCCGTCGGTGTCCCAGGCCCCCTCGACCTGCCACGCGGCCGAGGCCACGCCCCACGTGAAGTCCGGGCCGAAGTCGGCGGTCCTGATGGTCATGGCTGCCCATTCTTCATGCCCAGGGCGACCCGGCGAAAGAGCGCGGCCTCGTCGGCCGAGTACGGCGTGCCGTCGGGGTGCAGGAGGTCGTGGAACCAAGGCTCCGGCTCGCCCCGCCGGCGCCGGTACCACGAGGTCCACGGGAACTTGGTCTGGCTCCGGCCGTCGACGAGGCCCCAGCTGTACGCACCGACCCCGTGCCGGGCCAGGACCTCCACCAGCTCGACCGGCGAGCGCGTCCGGCCCAGCCACTCGGTGCACACCAGCGGCCGGCCGAACGACGACAGGTGCTCGATCGTCGCCTCCAGCCCGCGGCGCCCCTCGTAGCAGTGGAACGTCAGGACGTCGGAGCGTTCGAACATCACGCGCGCGGCAGCACGGTTGCGCTCCGCCCCCCGCTTGGTGCCGTTGTAGATGCCCACGGTGAGGGGCTGGTCGGGGTCGACCTCGGCGGCCCAGTCGAACACCCGCTCGAGCAGCTGCGCGACCAGTGCGGTCTTCCCGGCCGGCTCCAGGCGCCGGTAGGCCGGGTTGGGGCTGTCCGGCTCGTTGAACAGGTCCCAGACCACGACACGGGGGTCGTGGGCGAACCGGCCGACGACCGCCTCGACGTAGGGGCGCAACGAGTCCCAGCGCCGCGGGTCGGCCAGCACGGCGGCGCCGGGTGACTGCACCCACGTGGAGTTGTGGACGAACGGGCGCGGCTCGCGCTGGACGCCCGTCCGGGGCTGCGGGTCCCAGATCCCGTCGAACAGGACCGGCATGACGGTGATCCCGTGCCGGTCCGCCACCTCGAGCACCTGCTCCACCCGGTCCAGGAAGGCGTCCCCGTCGGTCTGCCACAGCAGGTCGTGCAGGAAGACCCGCATGCTGTTCATGCCGAACTGCTCGGCCGCCCACCCGAGCTCACGGTCGATGGTGGGCAGGTCGAAGGTGGCGGCCTGCCACATCTCGAGCTGGTTGCCCGCCGTCGACGGGTTGAAGTTGGCCCCCAGCAGCCACGGCGTCCGCCGGGCCCACTCGTGTGCCTGCCCCTCCGACCACCGGGCCCGCGGCACCAGCGGGGGCGCCGGCCGGGGGTCGCGGGCGCGGAGCGCCTGCACCGCCTGCCGGGCCAGGATCCCCGCGGCCGTGGTCATGGAGGTCGGGGCCGGTCAGCCGCCGTTGGCGGCCGGGACGAACAGCCGGCAGGGCTGGCCCCGCAGGGTGTTGCACCCCGGCAGCGGCGTCGGGGCCGGGACCTTCGGCAGCACCCCCAGCGACAGCTGGGACGGGGCCGCGCCGCCCAGCGTCACCGTGACGGTGTCCTTGCCGGTCTCGGTGGTCTTGAAGTTCCACTCGGGGACGTCGCCGCCCGGCGCCAGCAGGGTCACCCGGAGGCGGGACCCCTTGCGGACCCACGCCGCCACGGGGTTGATCGGGATGCGGACCTTGACGGGCGTGCCGGCCACGAGCGGCGCACCGTCCTGGGGCAGGTGCGTCTGGACCGCGCGCGTCGCCGTGGACTGCGTCCGGTCCAGCTTGCGGTGCGAGGCGCGCAGCCAGCCCGACGTCAGGTAGGTCTCCGTGCCGTCCGGACGCACCTCGGTCAGGGTGGCCTGCAGGTCGGCGTCGGTCCCGGTCGTCGCCACGGTCAGGTCCAGGCTGCTGTTGCCCATGACCAGCAGGTCGGCCTCGAGCGGTGCGGTCGAGAACCCGAGCCCCTTGCCGTCCACCACGGGCACCCAGTCGTAGTCACGGTCCTTGGAGTAGACGACCCCGCCGGACTCGGCCGACTGCACCGGCCGCGCAGCCGGGTCGGAGACGTAGGACGCAGTGCCCCTCGGCACCTTGGTGCCCTCGGGCGCCAGTACGCCGCCCTCGGCGAGCAGCCACGGCTGGGCCGTCGTGCCCTTGGGCGGCCACTCGTCGAACGTGATCTGGGCGGCCGACTGCAGGGACCGCGGGCCCAGGTCGGTGCCACCGACCTCCATCAGGAACGTGATGCGGGGCGTGGCCTCGAACTTCTTCCTCGCGGCGGCGACCGACGTCTCCTCGGCGAGGGCGCTCTGCGACGGCGCCGGCGCCGCAGCGCTGCCGATCTCGCTGCCGACCAGCCCGGCGACCGCCAGGCCCTGCTCGGGGAGCCGGGGGACCTCGTCGGCCACGAACAGGTAGAGGAACTCGGCCCAGCGGGTGAAGATCTCGGGGCCCAGCGCGTCGTTGTGGTTGCCGTTGTAGGCCGTCACCCAGACGTCGGGGTTGCCGTCGAGCGCCTCGATCACGTTCATCCAGTCGCTGCCGAGCTGCTCGTCCTGCATGCCACCCACCAGGAACACCGGTACCTCGATCTTCTTGGCCCAGTCCGCCGGGGTGCGGTTCTCGTAGAGCAGCGGCTCGCGGTACGGCGTCCGGTCCAGGAGCGCGAGCGCGTCCAGGGTCTGGAGCCGGAGCTTCTGGTTGTCCCGGCACCGGGTGTCGCCCTGCTCGATCAGCGTCGTGGCCCATGCCTGGCCACCGCCCGGGGCCGGCTCGGCGTCGCTCTGCCGGCCCTCGAGCCAGTTCTTGGCGAACCCGTTGTTGAAGATGCCGCCGGGGAACCCGATCCCCTGGTACATGTCCTGGAGGACCGACATGGGCGCGAGCGCGGCCAGGTGCGGCGGCCGCGTGCCGCCCACGTAGAGCTGGCTGTAGCCCGAGTACGAGATGCCGACCATCCCGACCTTGCCGCCCTTGACCCAGTCCTGGGCGGCGACGGTCTCCACGGCGTCGTAGCCGTCGTAGATGGTGGGCAGGCCGAACAGGTCGAAGTCGCCGCCCGAGCAGCCCGAGCCACGGATCTGCACGCTCGCCACGGCGAAGCCCAGCACGGGGGCGATCACGGAGCCGACGGCGGTCGAGCCCGACGGCGCGAGCGGGTCGGGCTGCGCGTTCGGGTCGGTCAGGGTCCGGGCGAGCGACGCCAGCAGGTCGCCCGGCGGGGCGACCTCGTAGCCGGAGTACTCGATCAGCGTGGGGAACGGCCCGTCGGAGATCTTCTTCCCGGGCGGCAGGCGGACCGTCACGGCCAGCTCGACGCCGTCGCGCATCTTCACGTAGTTCAGGCCCTGCGTGAGGGTCTGGTCGTCGTAGAGCGACTGCGGCGGGGTGTCGTCCTTGGACAGGACGGTGACCGGTGCCGTGCGGACCTGCTCGTCGCCCGAGCCGGACACCACCGTGTACCCGGGGCCCGGCTTCACCTGCCGGAACATGAACGACCCCAGCCGGTCCGTCGTGCCCGACGCCAGCCGCTTGCCCTCGGGCGACACCAGCGTGACCTTGGTGCCGAGGCCGCCGTCGACCACCGCCACCTGGCCGATGCTGCCGAAGGCGGTGAACGGTGCGTCCCCCTTCGCCGCCGCGGTCGACGAGGTCGGCCCGGCGTCGGTGGAGGAGCAGGCGGCCGCTGCGAGGGCCAGGGCCAGCGCCACGGCGGCCGAACGGGCGGCGCGGCGGGTCGGACGAGCAGGGTTCCCCAGGAAGATCACCGGCGCATCCTAGGGATGCCGCACGGGGCGGTAGGACTCGGCCCCTCCGCAACGACCTTGCCGACCGCGACCCCGAACGTCACGGGCCGGAAATAACCGGGCAACACGGACCGTTGACCATGGTCGCCATGACTCCGCCGAACGACCTCACCCCCCTCATGCTCCCGGTCCCGGCCCGCAGCCGTCGGGCACCGACGGGCACGCCCCGCGCCGCGGCGGCTCCCGGACTTCTCCGCCAGCAGGACCTGCTGCTCGCCGCGCCGGCGGTGCTCACGGTCCTGGCCGGCGTGCTGGTCCGCGCCGTCTGACCTGCGCGCCGACGGCCGCCGACGCACCCGCAGGGGGTCGGTTCAGCCGCCGCTCGCCCGCTCACGGCCGTCGGCCGGCGGGCGCTCGCCCGGCCGCAGGTCGTAGCGGCCGGTGGCCTGGTTGCCCTTGCAGCCCGCACGGGTCGCGACCGGCTGCTTCGGCAGCGACGAGTCCAGGATCGGGCTGGCGGCGCTGAACACGCCCCACGGGCTCTCGCAGCCCGGCACCACCCAGGCGTGCGACATCCAGCCGCCCGAGCCGTTGGCCTTCCGGCCACCAAGGGCGGCGCACTGCTCGGGGGTCGTGGTGGAGTCGCCGACCACGATCCCGGTCTTGACCGACGAGCACAGCCCGACGTGGCGGTGGAAGTGGTCGTTGGGGCCGGTGAACCCCTGCGTGGGCTCGGTGTCACCGTCGTGGCGCATGTAGTAGCTCAGGCCGACGATGTGGGCGTCCGGCCCCTCGCCGTCGTAGAGCAGCATCTCGGGCTCGTCGACCTTGAAGGTGCCGTCGACGATCGAGAACTTCATGTAGTGCGCAGCGATCCCGGGGACGTAGCTGGTGACCTTCTTCCAGCCGCCGGCCACGGCGTCGGCCGCCGTCGGGTACTTCATCGCCGTCGCCCGGGCCAGGCGCAGCTCGGCGTTCAGCTGGACGCACTGCGACGGGTCGACCATCGCCGTCCACGGCTGCGGGCCGGAGTGGCCCCCGTGCCCGCCGTTGTCGTCGGGGGCCGCCGAGGACGACGCCGTGTGGGCGTGGCCGCCGGACGAGGCAGCCGTCTGGAAGGACCACTCGAGCCAGGCGTCGTAGTCCTGCTGGGACGAGGTGGCGAGCGCCTCGACCAGCCGTGCGGCCGCCACCTCGCCACCCTCGGCCTGGTCGGTCGCCGAGATCAGCTTGTCCAGGCCCGGCGTGCGCGACCCCTCGAGCGGGTCCGGCGCGCGCAGCTGCTCCAGGATCGACGTGGCCGAGGTCCCGCTGTGCCCGTCGTGCATGTCGCCGGGCGCCGACGCCGCCGGGGTGCCGCGCAGGTCGTGCGGTGCCATGGACCCACCGGTGTAGGTGTCCACACCCATCGTGCGGGCCGTGTCCCAGTACGACGCCGGGTTGAAGCCCATGTCGCAGCGGACCGCGTCCACCGCCGCCATCTCCTCGGCGTGCGCGCCGCCGTGGTCGTGGGGGGCGCCGGCGACGCCGCCGCCCGAGACCACCGGCACCGTGGCCAGGCCGAGTGCCGCGACAGCCACCACCGACGCCAGCACCGGGCCGGTGCGGACCTTCCGGGGCGCCAGGAGCAGCACGGCGGCCAGCACGAGGGCCAGCCCCTCGAACGCAGCGGTCACCGAGTCGGCGAGCTCCGCCTGCTCGACCACCCCGGCGTGGGAGCCGACGGGCAGGCCCACGGTGCGGCTGAGGACCCAGAGCAGCAGCGCGCCGGCGTTCACCACCGACGCGGCCAGCAGCACGGGCCGACGGCGCGACGCCAGGAGCAGGCCGAGGGCCAGCGCCGCCTGCGACCAGCCGACGACGGCGAACCCGACCGGGTCGATCCACTCACCCGAGCCCGCGTGGGTCGCCGCCGACACCAGGTGGAGCAGCGCGGCGGCCGCCGTCAGGCCGGCCACGACCACGTGCAGGTAGCCGCCCTCCGGGGCTGCGGCCCCGTCGGCCGACGGCGGTGCGTCCGTCAGGGTGTCGTCCAACTCGCCGACCGGCTCGTCCATCGTGGTTCCCCGTTCCCCAGTTTCCCGTTCCCCGTCGCCGCACCCCTGTGCGACGGCCGCAGACTAGACGCCCGGCCCGGCCGGACACCGGTCGCCGGAGCGGTCCGGGGGCCGGGCCGACCGGGTACCACCGCGCATCTCGTGCCTACGCTGCGGGGGATGCGCACGTTCCCCACCCGTTTCGAGAGCACCCTCGACCTGGCACGTCTGCCCTGGTTCGAGGTGGTCGGCGGCAACCGGCTGGTGCTGTCGGCCGACGCGGCCGAGGAGGTGGGCCCGGTCGTCGACATGCACACGCACCTGGCCATGGGGTTCTTCCGGAAGCTGCGGGTCGACCTGCACGCGGCGACCCCGACGGTCGCGCACTACCTGCCGGTGACCCTGCCGGTGGACCTGGACCGCTACTCCAACGAGAACCTGGACCGCTCGTCCATGTTCCACATGAAGGCCGACGTCTCGGTGCTGGGCCTGACCGCTCAGGGCATGCGGACCACCCACACGGCCCCCAACCTGCTGCGCGAGATGGAGGCGCTCGGCATCACCCGGTCGGTGGTGCTGCCCTTCGACCTGCCGGTCGGCGCCCGCAACGCCGACCACCTCCTGGAGGTTGCCGCCCGGTACCCCGAGCTGGTGCCGTTCGGCTCGGTCCACCCGGCGGACCGCGACGCCGAGGTCCGCCTGGCCCGCCAGAAGGGCCACGGCGCCCACGGCATCAAGCTGCACCCCAACGGGCAGTTCATCTCGCCCGACGCACCGAAGACCGTCCACCTGTGCGGCCGGTGCGGCCAGCACGGCCTGCCGGTGCTGTTCCACTGCGGGCCGGTCGGCATCGAGCCCAAGGCCGCCGAGCGCCGGAGCCAGGTGGCCCGCTACGAGCGGGCCATCGCCGAGAACCCCGGCACCACGTTCGTCCTGGGCCACTCGGGGGCGCTGCAGTACGAGCAGGCCGTGACGTTCGCCGACCGGTACCCCAACACCTACTTCGAGCTGTCGTGCCTGGGTCTGTCCGCCCTGCGCCACGTGCTGGGCACGGTGCCCGCCGACCGGCTGCTCTACGGCACCGACTGGCCCTTCTACCACCAGGCCCTCACGCTGGCCCGGGTGCTGATCGCCACCGAGGACGACCGCGACCTGCGCCGCGCCGTGCTGCACGACAACGCCGTGCGGCTGCTGAACCTCTAGGCGCGTCGCTCAGGCCCGGACGACGGGGACCGGGGAGTCGACCTCGACCGTGCCGTCGGCGCGGGCCTCGACCGTCACGGGACCGTGCGGCGTGGGCACGGTCGCCCGGGCCCAGTCCAGGCCGCCGAGCGCCGGCGCCACCCGCACGGCGGCGTAGCCCGGCTCGGCCGGCGCGATGCCGAGGGTGTGCACCACCAGGTCGCGCGTCGGCGTGGACGACCAGCCGTGGCAGTGCGTACCGCCCTGCCAGCACTCGGGCCACGTGGACTCCCCCGCGTCCAGGAACACCTTCCAGTCGCGGCACAGGTCGGCCACCAGGTCGGCCCGGCCGGCGCGGGCCAGCCCGTCGTGGAGGACGTAGCGGAAGAACGGCTGGGCCTCGACCATCTGCTCGGCCGCGTCCCACTCGGGCGCGGGGTAGCCCATGACCAGGTGGATGAACCCGTCGCCCTCCCCGTCGACCGTGAGCGGGTCCATGACCCACGAGTGCCGCAGCAACCGGGCACGGTCGGTCAGCCGCCCGACGACGCGCGCCGTGCGGTCGGCCGGCACGATGCCCGCAGCGAGCGCCGCCGCGCCGCCGTGCTGGGCCGCGGCCAGCTGCGCCACGCCCTCCACCGTGTGGTCCACGTAGACGCCGCGGGTCTCGTCCCAGAACGCGTCGAACGCCCCGGCCACCTGGTCGCGGCGGGTGCGGGCCCAGTCGGCGGTGCCGGCGTTGCCGACCCACTCGGACATCTCGGCCAGGTCCTCGAGGGCCCGGGCCCACAGCGCGTTGAGCGTCGAGCTGCACCCGGTCGAGTAGACGCTCGACCAGTCGAGCAGCAGCCAGCCCGACACGTCGTGCAGCAGGCCGTCGCCGCCCAGGTACGACTCGAACCAGCGCAAC
>CAIYXG010000568.1 GCA_903930035.1 uncultured Actinomycetes bacterium
GACCGAGCGCTTGTTGAGGTTGTTGCGGAGGAACGTGGCGCCGAGGCGCCGTCCCTCGGGGTCCTCGACGGCGGGCAGCGCGCCGCGGCCGGAGTCGCCGTGGACGGGGTGCTCGACGCGCACCACCTCGGCGCCGAGGCGCGCCAGGAGCTGGGTGGCGAAGGGCAGCGCCTGCATCTGCTCGGCGGCCAGGACGCGGACGCCGTCGAGCGGCTTGCCGTTGGGTGCCGCGTCCGGGTTGCCGACCTCGCCGAGCCGCATGTCAGGCGTCGGTGCCGGGCGTCGCCGCAGCCGGCAGGAGGGCGCCGTCGCGCTCCATGCGGTCGAGGAGCGCCACCGCCTCGTCGAGCACGTCGGGCGGCGCGCCCCAGCCCAGCATGAGGTCCTCGGAGAGCACCCGGGCCAGCCGCTGGCCGTTGAAGGTGTCGGTGTCGACCAGGTCGGGGTTGGAGGCCACGTTGGAGACCAGGAGCCCGCCGTTGAGCGCGCCGGCCATCCGGAGGGTGCGGCTCACGGCGTCGTCGGGGGCGCCGGTCCCGGGCCGGTCGGCGGTGAGGGCCCCCGCGGCGACGGCGTCGTCGATCAGGTTCCGGGCGTTGTTCATGAGGGCCATCGACGCGAACTGCACGGCGTGCCCGTCGGTGGTGTCGACGACCTGCTCGGGCGTGGCGATGATCCGCTGCAGCAGCTCGAACTCGCGGGGGTGGACCTTCGGGAAGGCGACGAACAGGCGGGCGAACGCCAGCAGGCGGGCGAGCGCCGTGGTGCGGGCGTCGGGCTGCTCGTCCGCCAGGTAGCGCTCCCAGACGGCGACCTGCTCGTGGTAGGTCGTGAGGAGCTGCTGGATGGCGTTGACCTGGAGGCCGGCGAGTAGCGCCGACTTGGAGTCGAAGTAGGTGTAGATCGTGCCGACGGCGCAGTCCACGCGCTGGGCCAGGTCCTGCATCGTCAGTCCGTCGATGCCCCGCTCGGCGACGATGTCGGTCGCCGCGGCCAGGAGCTCCTCGTGCCGGGCAACCCGGTTGCGGGCACGTCGGCCCAGTCCGTCGCCGTCGTCGGCGGGCGGGTCGGACGGCGTCGGGCCGTCGGCGGAGGGGTCGGTGGAAGCCATGGGCGAGGAGGTGCCGGCGGTGGTCGGCCGGTACCGGCAGCGTACCAGTGAACCCCGTTCAGTCGGCAGGGACACCTGTCACGCGCGACGGGTGGCCGGGCCCGCAGGGACGGGGTGCGCGCGGGCCGGGGGCCGGGCCGGGGGCCGCCCGGCCGGGATGGGGCGCCGGCGCGCGGCCCACGTAGTATCTGCCCCCGGTCCGGTCGGCGGGCCGGCCAGCCCGAAGGAGCGTTCCATGCGAGGAATCATCGGTGCCGGTGGCTACCTGCCCCACTGGCGGCTGCAGCGGTCGTCGGTCAGCGCCGTGCTCGGCGGCGCGCCGGGCAAGGGCACCCGGACGGTCGCGTCCTACGACGAGGACGCCCTCACGATGGCCGTCGAGGCGGCCCGGCGCACGCTCCGGGGCACCGACGCCGTGCCCGCCGCGCTCTGGTTCGCCACCACCAGCCCGACCTACGTCGAGAAGACCAGCGCGCCCATCGCCCACGCTGCGCTCCGGCTGCCCGGCGACGTGGCCGCCGCCGACGCCGGCCCCGGCCTGCGGGGTGCCGCCATGGCCCTGCGTGCCGCGCTGCGGTCGACCGAGACCGTCCTGGTGGCGGCCGGCGACGTCCGCACCGGCCCCGCCGGCTCGCCGGACGAGCGCGACGGCGGCGACGCCGGTGCCGCCGTGCTCGTGGGCGAGTCCGACGCACTGGTCGGCGAGTTCCTGGGCTCCGGCTCGGCCACCCGTGAGTTCCTGGACCGCTGGCGGGCGCCGGGCGAGCTCCGCACCCACGGCTGGGAGGAGCGGTTCGGCGAGCAGCGCTACGCGGCGCTGGCGTCCGCCGCGTGGGAGTCGGCCCTGGCCGACGCCGGGCTGGACGCCGCGCAGGTCCAGAGGGTCGCCGTCGTGGGCCCGCAGGCCCGTGCCGGCGCCGGCCTGTCCAAGCAGCTCGGTGCCGCCGGCGTCGAGGTGGTCGACACGCTCGCCGCGACCGTCGGGTTCACCGGCGCGGCGCACGGCCTGCTGCTGCTGACCCACCTGCTCGAGCAGGCGGAGGCCGGCCAGGTCGTGGCGCTCGTCTCCATGGCCGACGGCGCCGACGCCTTCATCTTCCGGGCCACGGGCCGCCGACCGGCCGGCCCGGCCGTGGCCGACCAGCTCGGGGGCGGCGACGACTCGCTCGCCTACGCCAAGTACCTGGCATGGCGCGGCGTGCTGCCCATGAACCCGCCCAACCGTCCGGAGCCCGCCCGGATGTCGGCGTCGGCCGCCGAGCGCCGGCTCGACTGGAAGTACGGGTTCGTGGGGTCCAAGGACCACGAGAGCGGCGCGCTGCACCTGCCGCCCGCCCGCGTGAGCTTCGTGGGGGGCAACGTCGACGACATGGACGCCGCGCCCATGGCCGACACCACCGCCACGGTGGCCACGTTCACCGTGGACTCGCTGGCCTACTCGCCGTCCCCTCCGGTGGTCTTCGCCGTCTGCGACTTCGACGGCGGTGGCCGCCTGCCGGTCGAGCTCACCGACGTGCGGGCCGACCAGGTCAGCATCGGCATGCAGGTCGAGATGACGTTCCGGCGGCTGAACACCGCCGACGGCATCGCCAACTACTTCTGGAAGGCGCGGCCCGCCGCGCAGGGAGGTGCGTGACCATGGGTTCGCACGGGATCAAGGACCGGGTCGCCATCGTCGGGATGGGCTGCACCCAGTTCCGGGAGCACTGGGACAAGGGCGCCGACGACCTCATGGTCGAGGCCGTCCAGGAGACCCTCGCCAGCGCCGGGGTGGCCAAGGACGACATCGACGCCTGGTGGCTGGGCACCGCGCAGTCCGGCATGTCGGGGGTGACGCTCGCCGCGCCGCTCAAGCTGCAGGGCAAGCCGGTCACCCGGGTCGAGAACTACTGCGCCACCGGCTCCGAGGCGCTGCGGCAGGCCTGCTACGCCGTGGCGTCCGGCGCCTACGACATGGCGGCCGCCGTCGGCGTCGAGAAGGTGAAGGACTCCGGCTACCAGGGCCTGAACGCGTTCCCGATCCCCCACGACGGGACGCAGCGCTCGCTCACCGCCGCCGCGATGTTCTCGCTCGTCGCCCCGGCCTACGCCGAGCGCTACGGGGTGGACCCCGGCGAGCTGCGGCGCACGCTGGCGCGCATTGCGTCCAAGAACCACGCCAACGGCGCCAAGAACCCCCGTGCCCAGTTCCGCCGGGAGATGGACGTCGACGCCATCTGCAAGATGCCGGCGGTCGCCGGGATGCTGTCGGTGTTCGACTGCGCCGGCGTGGCGGACGGCGCCGCGGCCGCGATCGTCGTCCGGGCCGAGGACGCCTACAAGTACACGGACAGGCCCATCTTCGTGAAGGCGCTCTCGTTCGTGGCGGGCAACGGCGCCGGCCTGCTCGACCCGGAGTTCGACTACACCCACTTCGACGAGTGCGAGGCGGCCGCCAAGGACGCCTACCACCAGGCCGGGATCACCGACCCCCGCCGCGAGCTGGCGATGGCCGAGGTGCACGACTGCTTCACCCCGACCGAGCTGGTGCTCATGGAGGACCTGGGCTTCTCGGCGCGGGGCCAGGCGTGGCAGGACTGCGAGGCCGGCGTGTTCGACCTGCACGGCGACCTGCCGGTCAACACCGACGGCGGCCTCAAGTCGTTCGGCCACCCGGTCGGCGCGTCGGGCCTGCGGATGCTGTTCGAGTGCTGGCTGCAGCTCCGCAAGGAGGCGCCGGAGGAGCGTCAGATCGCCACGGCCGACCGTGGCCTGGCCCTGACCCACAACCTGGGCGGCTACCCCGGCGAGATGGTGAGCTTCGTCGGGATCTGGGGCAGTGGCACCGACTGACCTGGCCGGTCCTCCCGAGCTCGCGGCCCGGATCGACGAGCTGGTCGCCGCCGGCCAGGCGGTCGCCGTCCTGGGCGCCCGCGTCGACCTGCCCGCGGACGACCCGGCCCCGGCCGCGACGGTCGTGGAACGTCTGCAGGCGCTCGTGCGGGGCACCGACCTGCTGGGCCAGGTCCCGCCGGACACCTTCGTGGTGGTGGCGGCCGGGTCCGGCGCGGACGCTGCCGAGCTCGTGGCCGACCGTCTGAAGCAGGCGTTCCAGATGCCGCTCGAGGTCGAGGGCCGGGTCGTGTCGCTGGTCGTCGACCAGCGCGCCGTCGTGGTCCGCCCCGAGGACCTGGTGTCGGGCGCGCCCGCGGCGCTCGGCGAGCGGCGCGGCACCACGGCCGGCACGCCGGTCTCGCGCGACGGGGTCACGGCCGTCGCCCGGCTCGTCGCCCTCCTCGACGCGCCCTAGCGGCCGTCCCGGCCTACCGGTCCAGGCACGCCGTCAGGAACGCAGAGGTGGCCGGGGTCACGACCTGCTCGCCGGGCGCACCCAGCCGCTGCGACACCTCGGTGTGGGAGTAGGTGCCGGCGTCGAGCAGCTCGGCCCGGCCTCCCGCGGCGACCACCGCGTCGACGAACGCCGCAGCGCCGGCCGTCCGGCGCGCACGCCCGCGGGTGACGACCAGGAGGCGGGAGGGCGGCGCGCCCGACGTCCGGACCTGCACGGCGGGCGAGGCGTCGGCCAGGACCTCTGGGTCGGTGCCGAACGCCAGGTCGACCAGCCCCGACGGCCCGAGCCGGTCGGTCAGGTCGAGCTGGACGTCCAGCACGACGGTGCAGCCGACGGCCGACCGGTCGACCCCCGCGTCGGGCAGCAGCCTCGGATGGGCCGCCAGGCTGGCGACCAGCTGGGCGCCGGCGGAGTGGCCCATGAGCGCGAGCCGGGACGGGTCGAGGCCCAGGGACGTGCCCCGCGCCACCGTCCAGGCCACGGCCGCCGCGACGTCCTGGCCGTGGTCGGGCCACCGCACACCGTTGTCCGGGCTGCTGAGCCGGTAGTTCACGGCCACCAGCGCGGCGCCGAGACGGTGGGCGAGCGCCGCCTTCTGGGCCACCGCGCCCGCCGACTTGTCCCCCCGGCGCCAGCCGCCGCCGTGGACCCAGACCAGGACGGGCACCGGGCCGCAGCCCGCGGGGAGGTAGACGTCGAGGCTGGTCCGCGCCGCCGGGCTGCCCGGCCGCTCCGCGTACTGGTAGGTGGCCGGCCCCGACGGCTGCGTCCGGCAGCGGACCGGCGACGTGGCCGCGGTCCCGGACGTGCTCGGCGCGGCGTCCGGGCGCGACGCCGTGCACCCGGCTGCGAGCAGCGCGGCGGCGGTCGCGGCGAGCAGGAGGTGGCGTGCCATGCCGCCAGTGTGGACCGGCCGGGTAGGTGCACCGCAGGAACAGGGTGAGGATGGGGTGAGCCCGTGCCCGGGCCGTAGAGTCGGGCCCGTGCTGTTCGGGCTCCTTCCGCCGTACCGGGCGGGCGTCACCGCCGACCCGGCCTGGATCGTGCCCTTCGTGGCCCAGGCCGAGGCGCTGGGCTTCGAGTCGTTCTACGCGGTCGAGCACGTCGTCGTGCCCGTGGGCCACGCCGCCGCCTACCCCTACAGCGAGACCGGCCGCATGCCGCTCGCCGACGACTGCCCGATCCCGGACCCGCTCGACCTGCTGGCCTTCGTGGCCGGGCACACCACCACACTGCGTCTGGGCACCGGCGTGGTGGTCGGACCGCACCACCACCCGCTGGTGCTGGCCAAGCGGCTGGCGACCGTCGACCGTCTGTCGGGCGGCCGCATGACCGTGGGCCTGGGCGTGGGGTGGATGCGGGAGGAGCTGGAGGCCACGGGGGTCGACTTCTCCACGCGGGGCCGCCGGCTCGACGAGCTGCTCCTCGCCGTGCGGGCGGCGTGGTCGGGCGGGCCCGCCAGCTTCCACGGCGAGTTCTTCGACTTCACCGACGTCCGCAGCGAGCCGCAGCCGGTGCGGGCCGGCGGCGTGCCGGTCCACGTCGGCGGG
Organism: uncultured Actinomycetes bacterium; assembly: GCA_903930035.1. Classification (GTDB taxonomy): domain Bacteria; phylum Actinomycetota; class Acidimicrobiia; order Acidimicrobiales; family Microtrichaceae; genus CAJANQ01. The sequence continues at coordinate 5,993 of CAIYXG010000568.1, forward strand.
CACAGCGACGCCGCAGCACGGCGCGCCGGCCGGCTGGCCGACGGCTACCACCCGCTCGGGCTGGACGACGATGCGCTGGCGGCGTCGTGGGCGCTGGTCCGGCAGACCGCAGAGGACGCGGGCCGGGACCCGGACGCCCTCGAGCTGAGCGTCACGATGGCCGTCTCGCAGGTGGACGGGGCCGCGGTCGAGCGGGCCGCCGCGCTGGGCGTCCACCGCATCGTGTGCTCGACCGCCGCGGTCGGACCGGCCCAGGTGGCCGACGACCTGGGGGCCCTGGCCGACCGCGTCGGTCTGGCCCCGCCGGCCGCCGGCCGGGACGGCGCCGCACCACCACGCACGTAGGAACCGAGCAGAGGAACGTCATGGCAGCACTCATCGAGCAGGGCACGGCAGCCTGGGGCTTCCAGCTGCCCGTGCAGTCGCAGAGCACCATCTACGCGCAGCCCTGGGAGGCGGGCGCCGGCCCCGACGAGCTCCTGCAGATCGCCCGGGCGGCGGACCGTGCGGGCGCGCTCTACGTGGCGGTCTGCGACCACGTGGCCATTCCACGGCCGTCCGACCAGGCCATGTCGGCGGTCTGGTACGACACGGTGGCCACGCTGTCCTGGCTCGGCGCCCAGACCGAGCGCGTGGGCCTGCTGAGCCACGTGTACGTGCTCGGCTACCGCCACCCGCTGGTCACGGCCAAGGCCTTCAACACGCTGGACCACCTGACTGGCGGCCGGGCCATCCTGGGCGTCGGTGCCGGTCACCTGCAGTCGGAGTTCGAGCTGCTCGGCGCCGACTTCGACGGGCGCGGCCCGGCGCTCAACGAGGCCATCGAGGTCGTGCGGGCCGCCTTCGCCGAGGACTACCCGACGGTGGGCGGCCCGGGCGCCGAGGTGGGCGTGGGCATGCTGCCGCGCCCGGCGCGTGCCGGTGGCCCGCCCATCTGGGTGGGTGGGTCGTCGAAGGCCGCGATCCTGCGGGCGGCCCGGCTCGCCGACGGCTGGCTCCCGCAGGGCCCGCCCAAGATGGGGGTGCGGGCCGCGGTGGAGCTGATCCGCGCGACCCGCGCCGAGGCAGGGCTGCCGGCGGCGTTCGACCTGGGCGTCAACTGCGAGCCGGTCTACCTGGGCACGCCGTCGCACGAGGTCTCGGAGTGGACCGTGGTCGGCGGTGCCGACGAGGTGGCCGCCCGCCTGCGCCGCTACGTCGAGCGCGGCATGAACCAGCTGCAGGTCCGGTTCACCGCCACGTCGGCGGCCGAGTACGCCGACCAGGTCGAGCGCTTCGGGGCCGAGGTGGCCCCGCTGCTGGCGGCCTGAGCCGCGGACGCCGTGGCCGACCGTCCGGATGGGGCAGGCTGAGGACGATGAACGCACAGCTGCTGGCCGCGGCCGCCGACCCGACCACGCTCCGCACGGCGCGCCTGATGATGGCGTTCACGCTCGGCAGCCACATCGTGCTGTCGTGCCTGGGCGTGGGCCTGCCGGTCGTGATCTTCCTGCTCCACCGCCGGGGGCTCGGGTACCGGGGTCTGCGCGGCGCGCCCGGTCCGGTCGACCCCGACTCGCTCGAGCTGGCCCACCGGCTGGCCAAGTGCGCCGCCGTGCTCTTCGCGGTCGGCGCCGTGTCCGGCACCATGCTCAGCTTCGAGATGGGCATCCTCTGGCCGGGGCTCATGGGCACCTTCGGCGACGTGATCGGCCTGCCCTTCGCGCTCGAGGGCGTGTTCTTCTTCCTGGAGGCCGTGTTCCTGGGGATCTACCTGTACGGGTGGCGCGGCCTCCCCGCGAAGCTGCACCTCATGACGCTGGTGCCGGTCGCGCTGTCCGGCGTGTTCGGGACGCTCTGCATCGTCAGCGTGAACGCCTGGATGAACAACCCGTCGGGCTTCGACCTCCAGGAGTACGCCGCCTCGGGCCGGGTCACCGACGTCGACCCCTGGGCCGCCATGTTCGGCCCCAACACCGCCGTGCAGTTCTTCCACCTGCTGCCGGCCACCTACCTGGTGACCGGGTGCCTGGTGGCCTCCGTCTACGCGTCGGGGATGCTCCGGGGCCGGCGCGACCGCCTGCACCGTCTGGGCCTGGTGGCCGGGCTGGGCGTGGCGTTCGCCGCGCTGCCCTTCCAGCTCCTGTCCGGCGACACCATCGCCCGGAGCGAGGCAACCTCGCAGCCGGCCAAGTTCGCCGCGTCGGAGCTGGTGACGGAGACCGGGACGAACGTGCCGATGGTGATCGGCGGCGTGCTGGTGGACGGCAAGGTGGTCGGGGGCCTGAAGATCCCCGACATGCTCTCGATCATCCTGGGCTTCTCGCCGGACACCAAGGTCACGGGCCTGGACGCCTTCCCGGCCGACGAGCTGCCGCCGGTCAACGTGGTGCACCTGTCGTTCGACCTCATGGTCGGTTCGGCCACGGCCCTCACGGCCCTCGCCCTGTGGACGGGGTTCACGCAGTGGCGCCGGAAGCGGCTGCCGCAGACCCGGTGGTGGCTGCGCGCCGTGGTGGTGGCCGGTCCGCTGGCGGTGCTGGCGCTCGAGGCCGGGTGGACCACGACCGAGGTCGGCCGCCAGCCATGGATCGTGCAGGGCCTGATGCGGACCACCGAGGCGGTGACCACCCAGCCGGGGATCCCGGCCGCGCTCGTCGCGGTCGTGGTGGTCTACGTCGGCATGGCGGTGAGCCTGGTGGTCGTGCTGCGCCGCATGAGCGCCCGCTGGCGCGCCGGCCTGGAGGTGTCGGCGCCCTACGGCCCGGGCGAGGCCGAGGAGCTCGAGCTGGTCCCCTCCGGCCGACCCGAGGACGGTGACGACTGATGGCGCAGGCGGTCGCCGTCATCGTCTGGGTGGGCGTCGTCGCCTACGCCGTGCTGGCCGGCGCCGACTTCGGGTCGGGCACGTGGGACCTGCTCGCGGGCGGGGCCGACCGGGGCGCGGCGGTCCGCCACCGGATCGACCGGTCGCTCGGGCCGGTCTGGGAGGCCAACCACGTCTGGCTGGTCTTCGTGCTCGTCTACCTCTGGACCGCGTTCCCCTCGGCGTTCGCCGCGGTGGCGACCACGGTCTACGTGCCGCTGCTCCTGGCCGCGCTCGGCATCGTGTTCCGGGGCGCGTCGTTCATGTTCCGCCGGTCGTCGTCGACCGTGGCCTCGGCCCGGTGGTTCGGCATGCTGTTCGCCGCGTCGTCGGTGCTCACGCCGTTCTTCCTGGGTGCTGCGGCCGGGGCCGTGGCGTCGGGCCGGGTGCCGCTCGAGGGCGACGGCGCACCGCTCGCCAGCTGGGTCACGCCGACCAGCCTGCTCGGCGGGGTGCTGGCCGTCTGCACGTGCGCCTGGCTGGCCGCGGTGTTCCTGCACGCCGACGCCGTCCGCGACGGCGAGCACGACCTGGCGGCGTGGTTCCGGGTGCGGGCGCTGGTCGCCGGCGCCGTGGTCGGCGTCGTCGGGCTGCTCGGCGAGGTGGTCCTGCGGTCCGACGCCGCGACGCTGGTCGAGGGTCTGCACGGCCGGGCGCTCCCGGTCGTGCTCCTGAGCGCGGCGGCGGGCGTCGCCGCCCTGGTGCTCGTGGCCCGCGGCCGTGCCGAGGCGGCCCGGTTCGCGGCCGGCGGTGCCGTGGCCGGGATCGTCGTGGCCTGGGGCGTGGCGCAGTACCCGTGGCTGCTGGTGGACGAGCTGACCGTCGCCGACGGCGCCGCGCCGACCGCCACGCTGGTGGGCGTGCTCGTGGCGTTCGCCCTGGCGGCGCTGCTGGTCGTGCCGTCGCTCGTCTGGCTCCTGCGGCTCACGGACCGGGGCCGCCTGCAGGACCTGCGGGCCCGGGACGACTCGTCGGCCGCGCTGCTGGCCCGAGCCGGCCGACCGTCCCGCTAGGCCGTCGGCCGGCCGGCCGCCCGACGGGCGGCGGGGGAGGCGGCGTCAGTCGGAGCCGAGGACCTTGTCCTCGAGCTCGGCCACCCGTTGCGACATCCCGTTGAGCAGGGACCGGGCGAGGCCGGGCACGTCGTCGAGGAGGGTGTTGAGCCCGCGGCGGTCGATGACCTCGAGCACCACGTCGGTGACGGCGTTCACCGAGGCGGTGCGGGTCAGCGAGTCGAGCAGGGCGATCTCGCCGAAGTACGACCCGGGCCCCAGAGTGGCGATCCGGTCGCCGTCGCGCACGACCTCGACCTCGCCCTCGATGATGACCGCCAGCTCCTGGCCCAGGTCGCCCTGGCGCATGATCGAGCGGCCGGCCTCCACGTGGACCTCGTCGGTGAGGCGATCGATCTCGGCGAGTTCCGCGTCCGAGCAGTCGGCGAACATCGGCAGATCTCGGAAGCGTTCGTGGGAGTCTCGGCGCGGGTTCACACGGCGAGCCTAACCTCGGCGGTTGCCGGCCCGGCCGGTGCCCCAGTTCGTCCAACCCGGGAGGCCCCGTGGTCGTCATGTTCGCCCTGCTCCGACGGAACCCCGAGCTCACCACCGAGGAGTTCGTCGAGCACTGGCGGGAGCGGCACGGGCCGCTGATCGCCGGAACCCCGGAACTGGCCCGCCACATCGTCCGCTACGAGCAGCACGTCCGTCACCGGCCGGACGGCCTGTCGGGCAATGACGACCTCGACGGCGTCGCCGTCCAGTGGTACCGGTCGATCGACGACTTCGCGGCGTTCATCTCGGAACCGGCCTACGCCGAGGTGATCGCTCCCGACGAGCGGCGGTTCCTGGATGTCGGGCGCATCGAGTTCATCATCACCGAGGAGCCGCACGTCGTGATCGACGGACCGCGGTCCGATGGCACCTCCGGCGGTGCGTCGGCGTGAGTGGTGTGGTCGTCACCGGCGGCGGGTCGGGCATCGGCGCGGCCACCTGTGCGCTCCTGGCCCGGCGTGGGGTGCCGGTCGGCGTGCTGGACCGCAACCCGAGGTCCGCGCACCGGGTGGCCGAGCAGGTGGGCGGCGTGCCGCTGGTGGCCGACGTCCGGCGTCGTGAGCAGGTGGACGAGGCCGTCGATCGGGCCGCGGTGGACCTGGGTGGGATCGCGGGCTGGGTGAACAATGCCGGGGTCGGCAACCTCAAGCCGCTCGAGGACTACACCGGTGCCGAGGTGGACCTGATCTGGGGGGTCAACGTCACGGGCACCCTCCACTGCCTCCAGTCGGCGGTCCCGCACCTCCGCCGTCACCGGGAGCTGACCGGCCGGCCGGCGTCGGTCGTGAACGTCGCCAGCGTCTCGGGAGTGCGCCCCACGCAGGGCGAGGCGCCCTACGCCGCCGCCAAGGCGGCGGTCGTGGCGCTCACGCGCTCGGCCGCGCTCGAGTGGGCCCCGGCGGTGCGCGTCAACTGCGTGTCACCCGGGTTCGTGCGGACGCCGCTCAACGACGTGCTGACCGCCGACGAGTCGACCCTGGCGGGTCTCGAGGAGCGGACACCCATGGGCCGCCTGGGTACGGCCGAGGAGACCGCTGAGCTGATCTGCTTCCTGCTCGACGACCGCTGCAGCTACCTGACGGGCCAGAACATCGTGCTCGACGGTGGGAGCATGCTCTCCTCGGCGCAGATGGACCCGGTCCTGGGTCCGTTGGTCGACCTGGTGCGTGCGGCCGGGAGCGCGACGGGCCCGGTCGGCGACCAGCGTCCGGGCGGCTAGAACGTGTTTCAGTCGGAGGGGTACGCTCGTCCCATGGACGACGCCGCCGCCGACACCAGTGCCACCGATGCGGACATCCCGTGGATCGTCTCGGTCGACGACCACGTGATCGAGCCGCCGACCGTGTGGCAGGACCGTGTCCCCGCGAAGTTCGCGGACGTCGCCCCCCGCTCGTTCCGCCAGCGCGGGACCATGAACTTCGTCGGCGGGGTGTTCAGCTTCGAGCCCGACGAGGACGGCGAGGTCGGCGACTGGTGGTCGTTCGAGGACGGGCGGTTCCCGCTCACCCGCCTGGAGGCCGCCGTCGGGTTCGAGCGGGACCAGGTGCAGGTCGTCCCCATCACCTACGACGAGATGCGCCGGGGTTGCTGGGACCCGGCAGCCCGCCTGGCTGACATGGACGCCAACTGGACCGAGGCCTCGATGTCGTTCCCGTCGAGCTTCGTCCGCTTCTGCGGTCAGCGGTTCCTCGAGGCGTCCGACAAGGAACTGGCAGATGCCTGCGTCCGCGCCTACAACGACTGGCAGTTCGACGAGTGGTGCGCCGGCTCGGACGGCCGGCTCATCCCGCTGGCGATCGTGCAGCTGTGGGACCCGGAGCTGGCGGCGGCCGAGGTCCGGCGGAACGCCGAGCGCGGCGGTCGGGCCATCACGTTCTCGGAGATCCCGGCCTACCTGGGACTGCCGTCGGTGCACGACGCCAACGGGTACTGGGACCCGCTCTTCGCCGCCTGCGCCGAGACCGGCACGGTCGTCAACATGCACATCGGGTCGAGCTCCAAGATGCCCTCGACCTCGCCCGATGCGCCGGCCGCCGTCGGGTCCACCCTGACGTTCAACAACGCCATGGCGTCCATGACGGACTTCCTGTTCTCCGGCGTCCTGGTCCGCTTCCCCGAGCTGAAGCTGGCCTACTCCGAGGGGCAGATCGGCTGGATCCCCTACATCATCGAGCGGGCCGACAAGGTGTGGGAGGACAACCGGGGCTGGGGCGGGATCGGTGACCTCGTGCCCGAGCCGCCGAGCACCTACTACTACCGGCAGATCTTCGGCTGCTTCTTCGACGACAACTACGGGCTCGCCAACATCGAGGCCGTGGGCGTCGACAACGTCTGCTTCGAGACGGACTACCCGCACAGCGACTCGACGTGGCCGCACTCCAAGGAGGTCGCCATCAAGCAGATGGGTGACCTGCCGCCGGACATCCAGCGCAAGCTGGTGCGGGGCAACGCGATCGCGCTGCTCGGACTGGACCTGGAGCCCTGACGTCCGGGGAGCGACCCGGGACGATCTGACCATCGACGACGGCGGCCGGTAGCGTCGCCCGCATGGCAGCGCGCGAGTACTCCCTGATCATCGACGGTGTCGCCGTCGAGCCGTCGTCCCGTTACGACGTGGTGAACCCGGCGACCGAGGAGGTCGTCGCCGAGGCGCCCGAGGCGAGCGTCGAGCAGGCCCGGGCCGCCGTGGAGTCGGCCGCGGCGGCGTTCCCGGCGTGGTCGCGGACCCGGCCCGAGGAGCGGGCGGCCCTGTTGGACCGGGCCGCCGACCTGATCGACGCGGCGGCCGACGAGCTCGTCCCGCTGGTCCAGGCCGAGACCGGAGCGACGTACCGGACCACGAAGACCATCCAGGTCCCGCAGGCGGCCGCTCGGCTCCGCCGCTACTCCAAGGGGGCGCTCGAGCCGACGCTCGACCCGCTGCCCCCGGCCGTGATGCCGGCGACGGTGCTGGCCCCCGGCGGGGTCGTGAACGCAGCGGCCAACCGTGTTCCCGTCGGGGTGGTCAGCTGCATCACGTCGTACAACTTCCCGATGGTCAACATGGCCGGCAAGATCGGTCCGGCCCTCGCCATGGGCAACACCGTGGTGGTCAAGCCGGCACCCCAGGACCCGTTGGCGGTGTTCCGGATGGTGGAGCTCCTCCAGGAGGCCGGCTTCCCGCCCGGGGTGGTCAACGTGGTGGGCGGGACGGGCATCCCGGCGTCGGAGGCGATCGTCGACCACCCGCAGACCGACATGGTGTCCTTCACCGGGTCGACGGCCGTCGGCCGCCGCATCGGCGAGGTGGCCGGCGGGCAGATGAAGCGACTGCTGCTCGAGCTCGGCGGGAAGGGCGCCTGCGTCGTGTTCGACGACGCCGACCTGAAGGCGGCGATCGGGGGGATCGCATCGGTGTGGGGGTTCCACTCCGGTCAGATCTGCACGGCGCCGACCCGTGTGATCGTCCAGCGGTCCGTCCACGACCAGTTGGTCGAGGGCCTCTCGGCGGCGGCGGCGTTCATGAAGGTCGGTCCGCCGACCGAGAAGGACACGGTCGTCGGCCCGGTGATCACCGACGTGCACCGGGGCCGGATCGAGGGGTACATCGCGGCGGGACTCGCCGAGGGTGCCGAGGCGGCGGTCGGGGGCGGCCGACCGGAGGGGTTCGACACCGGCTTCTACGTCGAGCCGACCCTGCTCGTCGGCTGCGACAACACCATGACCCCGGTCCGGGAGGAGATCTTCGGTCCCGTCGTCGTCGTGGTTCCCTTCGACGAGCCCGAGGAGGCCGTCGAGATCGCGAACGACAGCGACTTCGGGCTCTACAGCTACGTGTTCTCGGGCGACACCTCCCGGGCCTGGCAGGTGGCCACGCAGCTCCGCTCCGGCGTGGTCGGGATCAACACGATCCAGCGGAACCACGAGGCCCCGTTCGGAGGCTTCAAGCAGTCGGGTGTCGGTCGGGACGGTGGCAGCTACGGCCTCCTGGCCTACTCGGAGATGCAGGGACTCATCTGGCCCAGCTGAGCAGGTGATCGGTCCGGCCGGTGTCGGCCGACCGGGAAACTGTCAGATCCCGCCCCCCCGGGACTCTCGGATCCTGACAGCGGCAATCAGCCGCTGCGAGGGACAGCGGCAGACAGCCGCTGGGATCCAGGAGTCCGACCGTGCTGCAGATCACCCCCGACCCCGGCGCCGTGCTGCCCCTGCTGGGGGTCCTGCTCCTCGGTTCGGGGAGCCTCCTCGCCGGCCCACCCGCAGTGCTGCGACGCCTGCGGAACCGGCGACCGTGAGCGGTGGTGCCCGCCTCAACGGCCCCCGACGCCGCCAGCCGGTCGACGGCGGCGGCGTGCCCGCGTGGTGCAGACTGGGGGAGCACCAGCCCTGCGAGCCCCACCAGTCGAGGTCGTCGTCGATGTCAACGCTCACCGACGCCACGCTGGTCGAGCAGATCCTGGCGGGGGAGTCGTCGGCGCTCGCGGCGCTCTACGACCGCTACGCCGACCGCATCCACTCGATGTGTGCCCACATGCTCCGGGACGACGACGCGGCGGCCGACGTGACCTCCGAGGTGTTCCTGACCGCCGCGGAGCGGCTCGGGCAACTGCGCGACCACGACAGGGTCCGGTCGTGGCTGTACGCCATCGCCCGTCACGAGGTGTACCGACGGTCGCGGCACCGCTCCCGCGAGGTGTCGCTGTCGGCCATGGGTGGTGTCGGGCTCGACCTGGTCGACACCGAGGCCGACCCGCAGGACCTGGCCTCGATCGACGAGCTCGACGACGCCGCGACGTTCTCCCCGCTGGGTCGTGAACCGGACGAGGTCGGACTGGAGCCGGGCGCGACGCAGGCCGATCTGGCCGCACTGCTGCAGGACGCGTCCGCCGGTCTCGACGACCGTGACCGGATGGTGCTGGAGCTGCACCTGGCGCAGGGACTCGACGGGCAGGACCTGGCCGATGCCCTGGGTGTCTCCCGCGATCACGGCTACCAGTTGGTCCACCGCATGAAGGAACGGCTGGAGGCCGCCACGTCGGCGCTGCTCATCGCCCGGTCCGGTCGCTCCCGCTGCGACGGCCTCGACGAGGTGGCGGACTCCTGGGACGGGCGGTTCAACGTGCTGTGGCGGAAGCGGTTCGCCCGACACATCGGCCGGTGCGAGCAGTGCTCCACGCTGCGCTCCCGCGTGCCCCGGGCGGTCCTGTCGGGGACGGGACTGGCGCTCGCCGCCCAGTCCACCGTCCTGGCGGCGCCGATCTCGGCGCGCGAGCGGGTCCTCTCGGAGGCACCGGCCCGGATCGGCGTTCCGCAGGGTGGCCGGTGGCGTCCGGACGGCTTCCCCCCGCACCGTCCGCGTCGGCGGCGGTGGCCCATGGCCGTGGTCGCGCTCGCGGTGGTGGCGCTGGTCCTCGGCGGTGGTGCGCTGGCCGTCGACCGGGGCGAGGTCGAGCAGATCGTCACGGCGTCGCCCGACACGACGGCGGTGACCACCACGAGTGCTCCGACGTCCACGACCGCGCCGCTGCTGCCGGGGCCCGTCGACCCGTTCGTCACGGCGCCGGTCCTCCCGCTCCCCGGCGGCCCGGCCACGACCGCCGCGGCCGAGCCCGAACCGACGGGTTCGTCGGGGTCGGGTGGCCAGCAGGGGGGTCCCGCCGCTCCGACGACGACGGCGCCGCCGCCCCCGGCCCCGGCTCCACCGCCACCTCCTCCACCGCCGCCCACGACCACGACCACCGAGCCCCCCGACGTGACCCCACCGTCGGTCGGCATCAGCGGCCCGTCGTGCGTGTCCTGGGGATCCTCGGGCACGTTCACCGCCTCGGCCTCGGACGCGTCGGGTGTCCAGTCGACGACGCTGTCGTGGTCGGGCGCGACGTCGGGCAGCAAGTCCGGAGGCTCCTCGGTCACGGTGTCGGTGGTCTTCCCGCAGCCCGCCACGAGCGTGACGTTCACGGCCACGGCGACGGACGGGGCCGGCAACAGCGGCTCGACCTCCCGGACGGTCGCCGGCAGCCCCAACTGCGCCGGCTGACGACCGCCGCACCCGTCGGTCGCCCGGCGACCGGGTACGATCCGGCCCCGGCGCCGGACGCAGCGCCGTGACTCGAGGGGGTCGGTGTGAAGGGAATCGTGTGGGACGGCGAGCGGGCCGCGCTGCGGGACGACGTCGAGGTCCGGGACCTCCGACCGGGTGAGGTCCGTGTCCGCCTGGCCGCCGCCGGTCTGTGCCATTCCGACGTGTCCGTCATGGACGGGACGATCATGTTCCCCACCCCGGCCGTGCTCGGCCACGAGGGCGCCGGGGTGGTGGAGGCGGTGGCCGACGACGTGTCGTCGACGAAGGTCGGCGACCACGTCGTGCTCACGACGCTCGGCAACTGCGGCACCTGCGCCGCCTGCGCCCGGGGCAAGCCGACGTTCTGCCGGATCAGCCTCGGCAAGCTCTCCCGGCCGTTCACCGTCGGCGGCGACAAGGCGTTCCAGTTCGCCAACACCTCGGTGTTCGTCGAGTCCACCGTCGTGCCGGCCACCTCGGCCATCCCGATCCCCGACGACGTGCCGCTCACCAGCGCCTGTCTGATCGGCTGCGGTGTGCTGACCGGCGTCGGCGCGGTGTTCAACCGGGCCCGCGTCACCCACGGCGAGTCGGCCGTGGTGATCGGTGTCGGTGGCATCGGGCTCAACGTGATCCAGGGCCTGGCGCTGAGCGACTCGCTGCCGATCATCGCGGTGGACACGAACCCGGCCAAGGAGTCGATCGCCCGGGCCTTCGGGGCCACCCACTTCATCTGCCCGGGCCCGGACACGGACCTGGTCGAGGCCGTGAAGGAGATCCGGCCGTACGGGGTCGACTGGGTGTTCGAGTGCGTGGGGTCGACGGCACTGATCCGCACGGCGACCGACCTGCTCGACTTCGGCGGAGGTGTGGTGATGCTGGGCGTCCCGAGGATGGGCACCGAGGCCAGCTTCGTGGTCAACACCATGTACAACGACAAGTCGCTCATGGGGTGCCGGTACGGGTCGGCCCGTCCGGCGCACGACATCCCGCTCGTGGTCGAGTTGTACCGGGCCGGCCGGTTGCAGCTCGACGAGCTGGTCACCGCCACCTACCCGATCGAGGGCTTCGACCAGGCCCTCGAGGAGCTCCACGACGGCAAGCTCGCCCGTGGCGTGATGGTCTTCGAGGACTGAGCGCCGTGTCGCTGCCACCCGAGCTGGTCGAGATCGAACGACGGGTCTCCAACTGGGGCCGCTGGGGTGACGACGACCAACTCGGCTGCGGCAACCTGCTCACCACCGAGACGGCGCGGCGCGGCGCCGCGTCGGTGCGCTCCGGCCGTCGGATCGGTCTGGCCGTCGACCTCCGGGCCGACGGCATCCAGGTGGGCCAGCCCGCCCGCCGGTACAACCCGATCCTCACCGTGACGTCGCTGAACGAGCGGGACCAGTACGCACCGGGCATCTGGGAGGGCACCGACGACGTGGTGTTCATGTCCACCTGCGCCGGGACCCACATCGATGCCCTGTGTCACGTCTCCTACGGCGGGAAGCTCTACAACGGCTACCCGACCACGGCCGTCACGGCGCAGTACGGCGCGTCGGTGCTCGGGGCCGAGCGGCTCCCGCAGATCGTCACCCGGGGGATCCTGCTCGACGTCCCCCGCGTCCACGGGGTGGAGTGCCTCGACCAGATCGACCCCGGGTACGCCATCACCGAGGACGACCTCGACGCCGCCGCCGAGCTGGCGCGGGTCGAGGTCCTCCCCGGCGACGTCGTGCTCGTCCGCACCGGCATGATGCGCCACTACCACCGCGGCGACCGGATGCGCTACGCCGTCGGCACGGCGCACTCGCTGCCGGGTCTGTCGTCGGGCACCGTCGAGTGGATGCACCGCCACGACGTCGCCGGCGCCTTCACCGACACCTACGCCTACGAGGCCTTCCCGCCGACGCAGGCCGACTGGTCGGACTGCCTGGCCGTCCACCTGCTCCAGATCCGGGACATGGGGATGCTCCAGGGGCAGAACTGGGACCTCGAGGAACTGGCCGAGGCCTGCGCCGAGGAGGGTCGGGGTGACGTCCTCCTCCTCGCTGCGCCCGAGCCGCTCGTCGGGGCGAGCAGCACCCCGATCGCACCGGTCGCGGTCCTGTAGCCGGATCGATCGTGGCCCGTCGATCCACCGGGGCGGGGGATCCGTCCGAGCCCCGGACGTTCAGTCCGTGGGTGTTCGTCGCCGGGTTCGCCGTGCTGGCGCTGCTCGGCCTGGCCGGTGTCCTGCTCGGGTTGGCCGACGGGGGGACCGGACGAGTGCAGCTGGAGGTCCCCCAGACCACGTCGACGACCCTGCTCCCGTCCTCCACGTCGGTCCCGTCCACCGTCCCCACACCGTGACCGGGGTCGGCCCGGGGTCGCGGTCGTTCCTAGACTGCGCCGGTCGGACGGACGACGAGGCCGAGGGGGTCGATGATGCTGCAGGGTCGGACGCTGTGGGAGTTGATGGAACGACGGGTGGACGCCACCCCGGACGCGCTCATGGCCGTCGACGAGGACATGCGGACCGTGACGTTCGCCGAGTTCTGGGTCGAGTCCGAACGGGCGGCCGCCGGACTGCTCGCCCAGGGGGTGGCACCGGGGAGCGTCGTGTCCTGGCAGCTGCCGACGTGGATCGAGTCGCTGGTGCTCGTCGCCGCCCTCAGTCGGCTCGATGCCGTTCAGAATCCGATGCTGCCCATCTACCGCGAGCGCGAGGTCGGCTTCATCACGGCGCAGGCCCGCTCGTCCCTCCTGGTCGTCCCGTCGACCTGGCGGGGGTTCGACTTCGAGGCGATGGCCACCGAGGTGGCGGGTCAGGTGGAGGGCATGCGGGTCCTGGTCGCCGACCGGACGCTTCCGCAGGGTGACCCGGGGTCGCTCCCGCCGCTGACGGCGGCCTCCGACGCCGCCGACCAGCCCGTGCGCTGGCTGTTCTACACCTCCGGCACGACCGCCGACCCGAAGGGCGCCCAGCACACGGACGCCTCCATCTCGGCGGTGGCCCGGGGCATGGGTGAGCGCCTGGCGCTGCACGAGGGCGACCGGAACGCGCTCGTGTTCCCCTTCACCCACATCGGCGGCATCACGTGGCTGTTCGCCAGCCTGCAGTCGGGTTGCTCCAACATCCTGATGGAGGGGTTCCACCCGCAGGAGACGCCCGAGGTCCTGTCCCGGGAGAACGTGACCCTGGCCGGCAGCGGCACGGTCTTCCACCAGGCCTACCTGGCCTACCAGCGGTCGCAGCCCCAGCGGGTGTTCCCCGACGTCCGGGGGTTCCCGGGCGGCGGGGCGCCGAAGCCGCCGGCGCTGGTGGCCGAGATGCGTGAGGTCTTCGACGCCCCCGTGCTGTCCGGGTACGGGTTGACCGAGGCCCCGATCCTCACGATGGCGTCGACCACCGACACCGACGACGAGCTCGCCTCGAGCGAGGGCAAGCCCATGCCCGGGGTGGAGCTGAAGCTCGTGGCGATGGACGGGACCGTCGTCGGCCCGGGCGAGGAGGGCGAGATCCGCGCCAAGGCCCCCCAGGTGATGCGCGGCTACCTGGACGCGTCGCTCGACGCGGCCGCCTTCGACGAGGAGGGGTACTTCCGGACGGGTGACCTGGGGCGGATCGACGAGCGCGGGAACGTGGTGATCACGGGTCGGCTGAAGGACGTGATCATCCGGAAGGGCGAGAACGTCTCGGCCAAGGAGGTCGAGGACCTGCTGTACCGGCACCCGGCGATCGCGGACGTGGCGGTGATCGGCCTGCCGGACCCGGCCAGCGGGGAGCGCGTGTGCGCCGTCGTGCAGCTGGCCGAGGGTGTCGACCAGCTGTCCTTCGAGGACATGGTGGGCTTCCTGCGGGGTGAGGGGCTGATGAACCAGAAGCTGCCGGAGCAGCTCGAGGTGGTCGACGTCCTGCCGCGCAACCCGGCGGGCAAGGTCCTGAAGCACGTGCTCCGCGAGCAGTACGCGGACTGACCGTCCCGACGTGCGGGTTTCGTCCGGGCTCCGCCCCGGCCCTACGATCTGACGACCCGTCAGGTGCCGGTGTCCCGCTCGGGCCCGGACGCAGCACGGATCCGGCGATCGGATCCATCAGGAGGACTGGACCATGGGACTGCTCGACGGCAAGGTCGCGATCGTCACCGGCGCAGGGCACGGCATCGGCCGCGGGCACGCGCTGGAGCTCGCCCGCCACGGCGCCACGGTGGTGGTGAACGACCTGGGTGGCTCGGTCGCCGGTGAGGGTGCTGGTCGGGACGCCGACCTGACCGTGGACATCATCCGGGCCCGCGGCGGCGTGGCCACGGCGAACTACGCCGACGTGTCCGACGACGAGCAGTCGGCCGCCATGATCGCCCAGGCGGTCGAGGAGCACGGCCGGCTCGACGTGCTGGTGAACAACGCCGGCATCGTGCGCGACGGGTCGATCTTCAACATGTCGGTGGACGACTTCGACGCCGTCGTCCGGGTGCACCTGCGCGGGACCTGGCTCCCCTGCAAGCACGCGGCGGTGCACTGGCGGGCCCTCAACAAGGAGACGGGTGCGCCGGTCAACGGCCGGATCATCAACACCGTCTCGGGCGCCGGCCTGACCGGCAACTTCGGCCAGTCGAACTACGCGCCGGCGAAGGCGGCCATCGCCAGCCTGACCCAGACCCTCAGCCTCGAGCTCTACAAGGCCGGCGTGACCGTCAACGCCGTCGGGCCGGCGGCGGCGACCCGGATCACCGCCACCATGCCGAACGCTCCGGCGGTGATCGAACCCGACGAGATCCCCGACGACGAGTGGAACCCGATGGACCCTGCGGTGTCCTCGCCGCTGGTGGCGTGGCTGGCCTCGGACGAGGCCGACCACGTGACGGGTCAGATCATCCGTGCGGTCGGCGAGAACATCATCCTCATGCGCGGCTGGGCCGACGGTCCGACGATCAACAACAAGGGTTCCCGCTGGGACGCCACGAAGCTGGGCACCCAGCTGGCCACCGACGTGTTCGGCACCCGGGCGCCGGGTCTGCGGTACTGACCCATCGGCCCGCCTCGGCGGGCGCGGGCATCACGGTTCCGCCGGGACCCGGCTCGTAGGATCGGCCCATGCCTCGCAGTGCGGAGGGACGGGACGCGCCCGGGGACGTCCCGTCGTCCGGCGGTCGTGCCGGCGGGCGTCGCTCGACCTCGACCTCGACCTTCGGCGTGTCCCGTCGGGAGTCGCACGACGCCTCGGACTTCTACGCCCGCTTCGCGGCACCGGAGATCGACGAGGTCGCCGTCCCCGCCGGCCCGGACGTGTCGCGGTCGCTCGACCGGATCGTGTGCGGCGACGCCCGGGACATGTCCGCGGTCCCGGACGACTCGGTGGCACTCGTGGTCACCTCGCCGCCGTACTTCGCCGGCAAGGACTACGAGACCGAGCTGGGTGAGGGTCACGTCCCGGCGTCCTACCTGGAGTACCTGGAGATGCTGACCGAGGTGTTCGCCGAGTGCGTCCGGACCCTGGAGCCGGGCGGCCGGATCGCGGTCAACGTCGCCAACCTGGGCCGGCGACCGTTCCGGTCCCTGGCGGCGGACGTGACCGGCATCCTCCAGGACCGACTGCGTCTGCTCCTGCGCGGCGAGATCGTCTGGATGAAGCAGCGGGGATCGGCCGGATCGTGCGCCTGGGGCTCGTTCCAGCGACCGGGGAACCCGGTGCTGCGCGACACGACCGAACGGGTCGTCGTCGCGTCCAAGGGGCGGTTCGACCGATCCCGGACCGCGGCACAGCGCCGGCGCGAGGGACTCCCCTGGGCCTCGACCCTCCAGCGGGACGAGTTCATGGACGCCACGCTGGACGTCTGGGAGCTCCCGGCGGAGTCGGCGACCCGCGTCGGGCACCCGGCACCGTTCCCGGTGGCGCTCCCGGAGCGGCTGATCCGGCTCTACACCTACGGCGGGGACCTGGTCCTGGACCCGTTCGTCGGGTCGGGCAGCACGGCGGTCGCAGCCCTGCGCACCGGTCGGCACTACGTCGGCTACGACACCGACCCCGACTACGCGGCCGCAGCCCGCGAGCGACTCGACGGCGTCCGGGTCGAACTGGCGGGCGCGTCCGGGATGGTGGACGTCGAGGTGGCGCTCGACCGGACGGGCGACCCGGTGGACCTGGCCGATGCCCGGGCGCGGGGGTGCTCGGCGCGTGAGTGCGCCCACGTGCTGGTGCGCAGCGTGCTCCCGGACGCGGAGGTCGTTGCGGACGCCGCGATCGGGCACGGCCTCGCCGTGGACCTGGAGGTGGGCTCCGACGACGGTGGTCGCTGGCGATTCCTGGTCTGCGGTGGCTTCTCCGCCACCCGGCCCGGCCTCAGGCGGGTCGACACGCTGCTCCGGGCGCTCGGGACCGCTGC
>CAIYXG010000569.1 GCA_903930035.1 uncultured Actinomycetes bacterium
CGCCGGACCGGACCAGCAGCGCCGCGCCCGACGGGTCGGCGACGACCGTCGTCGGCCCCTTGAGCAGCACGGTGCAGCCGGTCGCGGCCGACAGCGCGCGGACCGCGGCCAGCCGGTCGTCCCCTGGCGGGGCGCCCGCCAGCGCCGCGAACTCGGCGTCGTGCGGGGTGAGCACGGTGGGGGCCGTCCGTCGCGCCAGCGTGGCGGCCGCGTCGTCGCCGAGCAGGCGGAGGCCGTCCCCGTCGAGCACGAGCGGCAGGTCGGCGCGGGCGACCAGCGCCGCCACCAGCGGGCGCACCGCCTCGGTCCGCCCGAGGCCCGGGCCGACCACCAGCGCGGCGAACCGGTGCAGGTCGGCCAGGACGGCGTCGGGGTCGTCGGCCGGGACCGGGTGCTCCACGACCTCGACGGGCGCGCCCGGGGTGGGGCCGGTCGCACCGGGCACCGTCAGGCGCACGTAGCCCGCACCGGCCCGGAACGCCGCAGCGGACGCCAGCACGGCCGCGCCGGTCATGCCGGGCGAGCCGGCCACGACCGCGACGGCATGGCGCCACTTGTGCGCGTCGACGGCCCGGTCCGGCACCCACGCCACCACGTCGGCGTCCTCGACCAGGTGGACGGTGGCGCTCCCGGTGTCCAGCCCGATGTCGGCCACCTCCACCCGGCCGGCGGCGCCGGGGCCGTCGCCCAGCAGGAGGCCGGGCTTCAGCGCGGCGAAGGTCACCGTGGCGACGGCCGCCGCCGGCCGCCCCGACGCCACGCCGGTCAGGCCCGAGACGCCGGACGGCACGTCGACCGCCAGCACGGGCGCCCCCGCCGGGTCCGGAAAGGTGAACTCGCCCCGGAACCCCGTGCCGTAGGCGGCGTCGACCACCAGGTCGCAGGGCGGGAGGACGGCCGGCAGCCCGGCGGCGTCGAGCACCGTGCACCGCACGCCCCGGGCCGTCAGCAGGTCGGCGGCGACCCGGCCGTCGTTGCCGTTGTTGCCCGGCCCGGCCACCACCACGACGCGGCGGCCGTAGGTCCCACCGAGCAGGTCGACCGCTGCGCGGGCCACGGCGCCGGCCGCCCGGCGGACCAGCACGTCGACGGGCTCCGGGGCGGCACGGTCCACGGCAGCCATCTCGGCCGGGGTGAGCACCGGGATCATGGGGACAGTCTCGCAGAGGACCGTCGCGGCTGCCCCGTGGCCGCGCGTCCGGCGGACGGCCACGACCGAAACAGAGCGTTCACACGCACGTCGCGACGACGACCACCGTCGTCCGTACGGTGCCCGGCGATGGAGACGCACGGGCTGGTCGACATCCTCATCATCATCCTCGCGGCCAAGCTCGGGGGCGAGCTGGCCGAGCGGCTGCGCGTCCCGTCGGTGATCGGCGAGATCGTGGCCGGCCTCGTGGTCGGACCGTCGCTGCTGGGCGTGGTGTCGCCGAACGAGCTGCTCACGGTGCTGGCCGAGGTCGGGGTCGTCCTGCTCCTGCTCCAGGTCGGGCTGGAGATGGACCTCGGCGAGATGCGCCGGGTCGGGGCCTCGGCCATGTCGGTCGCCATCGCCGGGATCGTCGTGCCCTTCGCCGCCGGGTACGGCGTGGCGCTGGCACTGGGCCAGCCGTCGCGGACCGCCATGTTCATCGGGGCGGCGCTGACGGCGACGTCGGTCGGGATCACGGCCCGCGCCTTCGGCGACCTGCGGATGCTGGCCTCCAAGGAGTCGCGCATCGTGCTGGGGGCGGCGGTGGCCGACGACGTGCTCGGCCTCGTCATCCTCACGGTCGTGGTCCGCATCGTCGAGCAGGGCTCGTTCAGCCTGACGGGCGCACTGACCGTGCTGGGCACGGCGCTGGTGTTCCTGGTCGGGACGACCGCCGTGAGCCTGAAGGTCGTCCCGCCGCTCGTCCGCTGGGTCCGGCGCAGCGCCGTCGGTGCCGGCACCCTGCTGGTGGCGACCCTGGTCCTGACCCTGGCGCTCGCCGAGCTGGCCATCGCCGCCCAGCTGGCCCCGATCATCGGGGCGTTCGTGGCCGGGCTGGCGCTCGGGACGACCAAGGAGGCCGAGCGCATCGAGCGCGACCTCACGCCGCTCAGCCACTTCTTCATCCCGATCTTCTTCGCCGTCGTGGGCGTGCAGATCGACGTGGCGGCGCTGCTCCGGCCCGCGGTGCTGGGGCTGGCTGCGGCACTCATCGCGGTGGCGTTCGCCGGCAAGCTGGTCGCCGGTGCGGTCGCCGGGCGCGACGGCGTCGACCGGCTCATGGTGGGCATCGGCATGGTGCCACGAGGCGAGGTGGGACTGATCTTCGCCTCGATCGGCCTGGCCAACGGCGTGCTCGGCAAGGACCTCTACGGGGCACTCCTCCTGGTCGTCCTGGTGACCACGGTGGCGACCCCCGGGCTGATCCGGGCCCGCCGGACCGTGACCGTGCGCCGGCAGCGGGCCGCCGACGCGCACGGGGCCCCGGCCGAGGGCTGGCTCGGCGTGGTGGACGGCCTGGTGGTCCTGCACGGTCGCCCTCCCGCGGACCAGACGCTGGCCGTCGCGGTCGAGGCGGCGCTCCTGGCCGGGACCACACCGCCGTCGGACGACCTGGTCGACTGGCTGGCCGAGGAGGCCGGCGGCGACCTGGGGTGGAACGACGAGGCCCGCGCCGCGTTCGACGAGCTGCTGCGCAGCGGGAACCGACGGTCCTGGCGCCTCCTGGACGCCACCGGCGTCCTGACGGGGGCCCTCCCCGACCTGGCCGACGAGCTCGCGCACCGGCGGCGCGACACCTCCGTGCTGGACCCCGCGCACCTGCTCCGCTGGCCCGCCGTCGAGGAGCTGGCCGCGCTGGAGGACGGGGACGACCGGGAGGCGGCGGCCACCTTCGGGCTCCTGACGACCGCACCGGTGCTCCGGCTCGCGGCGCTGGCGGTGGACCTGTCCGGCGAGCACGACGACGTCACCGTGACGGCCGGCGACCTGGGGACCGACCTGGGACTGGCCCCTGCCGACGTGGCCGAGCTGGTGGCGACGGCGTCCGACGCCGGCCTGCTGCGGGCCACGGCGTCCCACCTGGCCGAGGTGCCGCTCGGGCCGGGGGCCGACCTGGTGGCCCACGTGGGCTCGCTCGAGCGGGCGCGGCGCCTCTACCTGCTGGACCTGGCGCTCGGCGACCTGGACACGCTCCACCGGGAGGCCCTCGACCACGTGGCAGGGCTGCTGTTCGACGAGCTGGCCCGACGGCGGCCGGACCACGGGGCGGGGGCCGACGAGGTCGACCGGCGTCGGCGGCGGGCGATGGAGCTGGCCGACGACCCCCGGACCTCGGCCCGGATCGGCAAGGCCCCGCGGGCGCTGGTGGTCTCGCTCGAGCCCGAGGAGCTGGTCGCCGACGCCGCCCTGCTGGCCGAGGGCGTCCCGCCCGCCGGGCTCTACCGGGTCGGTGTGCACCCGGACGGGGACGGGTGGCGGGTCGCCGTGGCCGGCGGGGACCAGCCCGGGCTGCTGGCCCGGGTCGCCGCCGCCCTCGGCGACGCCGGGCTCTCGGTCGAGCGCGCGACGGTCGCCGGCTTCGGCGACCGGACGGTGCTCGACGTCTTCTGGGTCGCCGCCGGGTCGGCGCCCGACCCCGACGCGCTCGCAGGCAGGATCCTGGACGCCTTCCGGGCCCCGCAGCCGCCGGGCGTCGTCGAGGGGGTGGAGGTCACGGTGGACAACGAGGTGTCCCCCTGGTTCACCGTCTGCACGGTGGTGGGTCCGGACCGCCCGGGCCTCCTGGCCGACCTGGCTGCCGCGCTCGCGGCCGACGGCGTCGTCGTCCACGGCGCCCGGCTGGCGTCGGCCGACGGGACCGTGGTGGACCGGTTCGACCTGTCGGACCGGAAGGGCCGCAAGCTCGACGCCGGGACGGTGGCGAAAGTGGTGGCCCGGCTGGGTGCAGCGTCCTCGGCCGACGCCCCCTAGACCTGCGTCAGACGCGCTCGGCGACCACGACGGCGCTCGCCATCGCGTCGGTGTGGCTGAGCGAGACGTGCCACTGGGCCACCGCGAGCTCCTCGGCCCGGAGCTGGGCCCGGCCCGAGAGCACGAGCGTCGGCTGGCCGTCGTCGGCCCGGACGACCCCGATCTCGTCGAACCGCACCGAGGTGAAGCCCACACCGAGCGCCTTCATGGCCGCCTCCTTGGCGGCGAAGCGGGCGGCGAGCACCGGCACCGGGTCGCGGTGCCGGGACGCGTAGTCGCGCTCGGACCCCGTGAACAGCCGTGCGGCGAGCCCGGGCTGCCGGTCGAGCGCGGCGCGCAGCCGCTCCACGTCGACCAGGTCGGTCCCCACGCCGACGACGCTGGTGGGCGCGAGCGTCATGCGCGCCAGCGGTCGGCCAGGTCGAGGATCGGCACGGTGAGCAGGTCGGCGACCGACTGCGAGCCCAGCAGGTCGTCCCGGAAGACGTCCTCGGTCTCGGTCACCGCGTCCTTCAGCGCCTGGTAGCGGCGACGGTAGCCCTGCAGCACGGCGCGGGCCGTCGCGGCGGGGAGCCGGTCCGGCAGGTTCACGTGGAGCAGGACCAGGCCGGTGGTCACGCCGTCCTTGGCCTCGGGCACGATCACGACGAGCCGGCCGTCGCTGCGCCCCACCGCCACCATGAGCTCCTGCTCGCGGGCGACGAGCGCCTTGGTGCCCCGCAGCCGGGCGTCGCGCTCGACCCGGGACGACATCCCGGCGGCCACGCCACCGCGGTCGAGGACCACCAGCGAGGCCCGCTCGAGGTCCTCGCCGTGCTCCACGCCGTAGCGGGTGTGGCCCGTGACCTCCAGGATGGCCGGGTCGAGCTCGCCGAGCGTCCGGAGGGTCGAGTACGCCAGCCGGTCCCGCGGGGACCCGGCCTCCAGCACGGCGGCCACGAACGGCACCTGCAGCAGCGACTCGTCGCTGCGGCTGATGCCCACCGTGACGGTCTTGGCCTGGTGCTTGATGGCGTCGACGGGCCGCGTGAGCTCCTCGATGGCCGCGGTGAGCGCCGCCGTCGTGTCCTCCAGGACCAGGCCGGGCGTGCCGACCTTGCCGAACTCGATCTGGTAGGCGTCGAGCGGGCTGATGCCGACGGCGTAGCGGAGCTGGCCCGCCAGGCGCACGGCGGTGTGGGCCTCGAGGTGGCCGTTGAGCTCACCGGAGCGCAGCGACCCGAAGTAGGTCCCGGCATGCTCGGCGAGCACCGGGCGCAGGTCCATGAGGAGCTGGCCGGGGTCGACCTCGCTCGTGTCGGCCCCGATGCTGGCGGCCGCCTGGTCGAGCGCGGCGCGGGCCTCACGGAGCGGATCCGCCGAGAGCGTGTCGTGCACCGCGTTGACGATGCGCACGGCGGTGCTCGCCTCGAGGTTGCCGTCGTACGCCCCGGTCGCGAGCGCGTCGAAGAATCGTCGCGCCGGCACCCCGAGGTCGGCGCGCACCCGCGCGAGCAGGTCCCCGCCGCGGCCGCCGCGGGCCACGACGCGCTCGATGACCTCGCGCGACGCGCGCAGCGGGCGGGCGAGCGCGTCGATCGCCAGCGCGGCCTCGTAGCCGAAGAGGTGGCCGACCATCACCGCGAGCAGGAACGCCACGCG
>CAIYXG010000570.1 GCA_903930035.1 uncultured Actinomycetes bacterium
CCTCCCGTAGGAGTCTGGACCGTGTCTCAGTTCCAGTGTGGCTGATCGTCCTCTCAGACCAGCTACCCGTCGTTGCCTTGGTGGGCCGTTACCCCACCAACAAGCTGATAGGCCGCGAGGCCCTCCATCACCGATAAATCTTTCTTCCGCCGGCCATGCGACCAGTGGAAGGTATGCGGTATTAGCTCGAGTTTCCCCGAGTTATTCCCCAGTGAAGGGCAGGTTCCTCACGTGTTACTCACCCGTTCGCCACTAGATCTTCCGGGAGCAAGCTCCCATGGATCCCGTTCGACTTGCATGTGTTAAGCACGCCGCCAGCGTTCGTCCTGAGCCAGGATCAAACTCTCCATCGAGATCTGTGGTCCCCGAAGCCGAAGCTGCGGTCGCCGTAGATCGGAGAGCCGGACTGGGTCTGGCGACCCGTTGTCCGACTGGCACAAGTACTGGCATTCCCCTCGTGAGATCGAGGGGGTATCCGGTTTGTGCGTTGAATTACTTGAATTGAAGGGTTACTCGGGCGTCCGAGGACGGCCGAGTTCCCACACTCGCCTTTTGGCATCCTGTCTTCCGTTGTCAAGGAGCACTGTCCACCCACCGGGCGGCGCAGGCCGGAACGTGGCCGGAGCCAGAGGTTCCCGGCGTCCACGTGGGCCGAGGCCCGTGTGGCGCGAGGGGAGAACCTAGACGTTCTCCCGAGCGGCGTCAACTCGGTCCGAGTGGCTGCGGTCACAGCCGCTCCTCCGGGCCCGGCCCTCCCCTGCGGGACGGCCGGTCAGACGACGCGGAGCAGATGGTAGCTGGTCTTGCCGCGGCGCAGGACCAGGTACCGGCCGTGGAGCAGGTCGGCCTCCGACAGCGGGCCCTCGGGACGGGCCGCCAGGGGGACGGCGTTGACGTAGTGGCCGGCCAGGTTCTTCCGGACCTCGCCCTTGGAGCGTGCCAGGCCGGACCGGACGAACCACTCGACCGGGTCCGTGCCCGCCACCTGGTCGCGGGCGACGTCGGTCGTCGGGACCTCGGCGGCGAGCAGGTCGAACGTGGGTGCGTCGACGTCGTCGAGCGGGCCGCCGAACAGGACACCCGCAGCGCGCTCGACCGGCCCCACGGTCCCCGGGCCGTGGACGAGCCCGACGAGCTCGCGGGCCAGGCGTCGCTGCCCCTCGCGCCGGGAGGGGTCGGCGTCGTGGGCCGCGGCGACGGCCAGGCACTCGTCGACCGGCACCAGGGTGAGGCGCAGGAGCATCGGTGCCACGTCGGCGTCGGCGACGCCGACGAAGTACTGGTAGAGCTGGTAGGCGCTGGTGCGGTCCGGCGACAGCCAGACGTTGGCACCCTCGCTCTTGCCGAACTTGGTGCCGTCGGCACGGGTGATCAACGGCGCCGTCAGGCCGTGCACGGCGTCACCGGTGCGGCGCCGCACCAGGTCGATGCCGGCCACGATGTTCCCCCACTGGTCGGAGCCGGCGACCTGGAGGTCGCAGCCCTCGTCCACGTGGAGCGCGTAGAAGTCGTTCGCCTGCAGGAGCATGTAGGAGAACTCGGTGAACGAGATGCCGCTCTCGCGGTCGATGCGCCCCTTCACCGACTCCTTGGCGAGCATGGTGTTGACGGTGATGTGCTTGCCGACGTCGCGGAGGAACTCGAGCACGCCCATCGGCTCGGTCCACGTCCGGTTGTCGACCAGCCGGGCCGAGCGGTCGCCGGCGTCGAAGTCGAGGAACCGGCGGAGCTGGTCGCCGATCGCCGCCCGGTTCGCGTCGAGCACCTCCTGGTCGAGGAACTGGCGCTCCTCGGTCCGGCCGGAGGGGTCGCCGATCATCCCGGTCGCGCCGCCGACCAGGGCGATCGGCCGGTGGCCGGCCTCCTGGAAGCGCCGCAGGAGCATGATCGACTGCAGGTTGCCGATGTGCAACGAGTCGGCCGTGGGGTCGAAGCCGCAGTAGAGGCCGGTCGGGCCCGCATCGAGACGGGCGACGAGTGCGTCGCGGTCGGTGTGGTCCTGGACCAGGCCGCGCCGGTCCAGGTCGTCGAGGGTGGCTGCGCCGCTCACGGCGGCGAGCGTACAGCGGCCCGCCGGGCCGGACGCGGTGCCTTAGGCCGGACGGGCCGGCCTCCTCCGTCCTGAGAAGCACGCCGGGATGCCGCCAGTTCCCCGGCCCCCGGCCCCACAATGGACAGGTGCGTCGCCGAACCACGCTCCGGGCCGTTGCCGGCCTCCTCGCGATGGGCCTCGTGGCGGGCGGCTGCGGCGGCGGCGCCCGGCCGGCCCCGGCGGTGCGGATCCCGGCCAACTCGGAGCCGAGCGCGGTCTACGACGCCAAGGGGCGGCTCATCACGGTGCTCCGGCGCGAGAACCGGGTCCCGGTGCCGCTCGGCGCGGTGCCCCGGTCGGCGCAGGACGCGGTGATCGCCATCGAGGACGCCCGGTTCTGGAGCCACCGCGGCGTGGACCCCAAGGCGGTCGCCCGCGCGGCCTCCCGCAACGCCCGGTCCGGCGCAGTGTCCGAGGGTGGGTCGACGATCACCCAGCAGTACGTGAAGAACGCGCTCCTGACGCCGGAGCGGAGCCTCCGCCGGAAGGTCGAGGAGGCCTCGCTGGCCATCTCGCTCGAGCGCACCTACTCCAAGGAGTTCATCCTCGAGCAGTACCTCAACACGATCTACTTCGGCGGCGGCGCCTACGGGATCGAGGCAGCGGCTCGGTCGTTCTTCGGCCGGCCCGCGGCCCAGCTCGACCTGGCCCAGTCCGCGCTGCTGGCGGGCCTGGTGCGGTCGCCGTCGTACTACGACCCCCGCCGCAACCCGGGGCGCGCGGTCGAGCGGCGCGCCACCGTGCTGCGCCGCATGGACGAGCTGGGGCTGGTGACCGGGGCCCAGCGCCGGTTCGCCGACGCGGCGCCGCTCCAGCTGGCGCCGCCCCAGCCGCTGCCCGAGCAGCAGCCCTACCCCGCGGCGCACTTCGTGGACGCCGTGAAGGACTGGCTGCTGCGGGGCACGGACGCCCTCGGCGAGACCCAGGCCGAGCGGTTCGACAAGCTCTACCGGGGCGGGCTGCGGATCAACACCACGATCGACCTGGACCTCCAGGCCCAGGCGGAGCGGTCCATCCGCGACGTGCTGGGCAACCAGGGGGTCGACCCACGCTCGCCGGACGCTGCGCTCGTGTCGGTCGAGCCGCGGACCGGGTACGTGAGGGCCATGGTGGGCGGCTACGACTACTTCGGCACGCACTCCTACCGGCAGACCAACCTGGCCAGGGGCTCGGGACGCCAGACCGGGTCGTCGTTCAAGCCGATCGTCCTGGCCACGGCCCTGGGCAACGGCGTCTCCCCCGCCCGGCGGTTCCCGGCCCCGGCGGCCACGACCCTCCGGATCCCCGGCGGCGTCTGGAGGGTCAAGGGCGGTGGCATCGGGAGCGGCACGCTCGAGGAGTGCACGGTGGTGTCCTCGAACACCTGCTACGCCAACGTGATCCTGGACAGGAGCGTGGGGCCCCAGCGCGCCATCGAGACCGCCCGGCGGCTCGGGGTCGTCCACACCGACCTGCAGGCCAACCCGGCGGCCGTGCTCGGCACCAACAACGCCACCGTGGAGGACATGGCGTCGGTCTACGCGACGTTCGCCAACTCGGGCGTGCACGTGAAGCCGTCGTACGTGACGTCGGTGACCGCCGGCAACGGCGACGTCCTGTACGCGGCGAGCCCGGTCCAGTCCAAGGCCGTCGAGCCGGAGGTGGCGCGCCAGGTTTCGCAGATCCTCGAGCAGGCCGTCGTCCGCGGCACCGGCAAGGACGCGGCGCTCGACCGGCCGGCCGGCGGCAAGACAGGGTCGGCCCAGCGCAACACCGACGCCTGGTTCTGCGGGTACGTCCCGCAGCTCGCCACCGCGGTCTGGGTCGGCTTCGCCCAGCCGCGGGCCGACCGGAACGGCCGCCGGGAGCTGGTCCCGATGACGTCGCCCAACACGCGGATCACGGTCTTCGGCGGCACCTACCCGGCCGAGATCTGGAAGTCGTTCATGCAGGGCGCGCTCGTCGCCACGC